>DASPZH010000153.1:0-9449 GCA_035636335.1 Streptosporangiaceae bacterium | reverse complement strand
GGTCGGCCCCGAGCTGCGGCCACGCCTCGGCGATGGCGTCGGCCGCGGACCGTGCCGCGTCGTCGAGCACGGCGGCCGGCACGAGCCTGCGCACGGTGTCCTGGATAACGGGGTGGACGGCCACCAAGCCGTCGCCGACCGACCGGTCGGCCGTGGCCAGCCCGGAGGTGACGAGGTTGCCGAGCGCGGCCATGACCTCGTTCTGGTCGACCGGCATGCCGCGGCCGTGCCTGGACAGGTACGCGCAGGCGGCCCTGCTGGCGGCCACCTGGACGGGCACACCCGCGGGATCGAGCAGCGCGACCAGGGCGAGCAGCGGGCGGGCCAGGCCGGCCGGCCTGAGCTGGTCGGCCCGGTCGAGCGCGAGCGACCAGGCAACCTCGGCCGGCGACACCAAGCCGTCCGCCGACCGGCCGAGCAGTTCCTGCCGCCGGCCGGCGAACCGGATCCGGTACTGCCGGCAGTCGAGCGCGGTCCCGGCGATCGTCGTGGCCGCGAGCGCGAGAGCGAGCGGCATGTAGCCGAGATCCGCCGCCAGATCGACGGCCTCGACGCGCTTGCCTGCCTCCTCGTAGAGCCGGGCGGTCAGGTAGCCGAGCGCCTCCCGGGGGCTGAACTCGCCGATCCGGCACACCTTCGGGTCGGCGCCGGCCACCTCGGACATGTCGGCGGACTGGTGGCAGGTGACGACGACCTGGCCGGAGGGGCCGGCCGGCCACAGCCCGCGCAGCCCGCCGGAGTCCGTCACGTTGTCCAGGACGATCATCCACTGCCGGTCGGTGCGGCCCAGCCAGTCAAGGAACCGCGCGGCCGCGGCATCGGGCAGCACGCCGCGCTCGGTCAGGCTGATATCGGCGGCGGCCCTCGCGTAGCTCATCACGGTGGCGGACGGACTCGACGCGTTGACCCACACCTGCAGATCCGATCGCCCCGACCGGGCCGCCCCGCGCAGCATCGCCGCCGCGAGGTAGCTCTTGCCGTAGCCGCCCGGCCCGGCCAGGACCGTCAGCGGCGGCCGGTCACCGTCCGGCCGGTATCCCTGCTCGGCATCGAGGCCGTAACCGCTCTCCGGCCGCGGGCTGAAGAAGTCCGTGAGCGCGGGGGCCGACCCCGACCAGACGGGCCATGTCACCACGGCCGCGGCTGCCGTCCCGGCCCGCCGTCCAGCACTGAGATTGCTCATGACCGCCTGATCGATGAACGCAAGGCAGCCCCATCGCTGCTAGCCCGTATCGGCACCCCAACAGTACGACGGATTGACTTTCAATAGGCAGGTAACCGCACAGACTCAGCGGGATCCGACAGGCGCGGCAGGAACGACAGGCGCGGCAGGAACGACAAGAACGCGGAACGGACTCTAGCGCGACATCCGGCGCCACAGTGGCCTGGGCACCAGCCGCATGACCGCCGCGGCGCCTGCGACGGCGCGCGGCACCCAGACCACCGCCGCCCCGCCCTCCAGCGCCGCCGCCACCGCCTCGCCGACCTGCGCGGGCGTCGACGCGAGCGGCGCCGGGTTCATGCCCGCGGTCATCCTGCCCGTGACGAAGCCGGGCCGCACCAGCAGCACCCTGACGCCGGTTCCGGCCAGCGCGTCCGACAGGCCGCGGGCGAAGGCGTCGAGCCCCGCCTTGGCCGCCCCGTACACGAAGTTGGCCTTCCGCGGCCTGATCGCCGCCACCGAGGACAGCACCACGATCGTGCCGTGCCCCTGCGCGCGCATCCGGTCGGCGGCCGCGAGCAGCGTGGTGACGTGGCTGGTGAAGTTCGTGTCGATCATCCGGGCCGCGAGCACCGGATCCCGGTCGACCTCGTCCTGCGCGGTGAGCACGCCGGTGGCGGCGATCACCAGGTCGACCGGGCCGGCGGCGAAGGCCGCGTCGATGACCGCGCGCTGGCTGTCCGCCGCGAGCGCGTCGTAGCCGAGCGTCGTGCAACGGAACGGCAGTTCCTTGCCCGCCGCCGCGAGCCGCTGCTCGTCCCGGCCGGCCAGCAGCACCTCGGTGTCGGCCGGTGCCCGCAGCGCGGCGATTACCGCCAGCCCGATCTCGCTGGTGCCGCCGAGCAGCAGCACCCGGCCGGGCCGGCCAAGCTGGTCAAGCATCACACCGCTCCTTCGCTAGCGCCCGGGCGCCGCACGTGCGCCCTAGAGGCCGATCGCGAACAGCGCCAGCCACGCGATCTCGCAGCCCACCATCACGGGGTCGCGCGCGATCAGGTCCTCCACCGGCTTGCTGCTCGCCCGCGCGGTCAGGCGGTCGAACCTCACCAGCGCGCCGGCCAGCGCCAGCGAGCTGACCATGTGCCACGAGCGCATGCTCGCGTGCGGCTCGGTGTAGGCCCACAGCACATAGGACAGGACCATCACGCCCGACACGGCGCGCTGGGACAGCCGCAGGACGGGGGCCGAGTAGCCCCGCATGGCCGGCCGGTGCGTGGCCGAGTCCGTCCCCAGCACGGTTAGCTCGGTGTAACGCTTGGCGATCGCCACCATCAGCGCGCCGAGGCTGCAGACCAGCAGGAACCAGCCGGACGGCGGGACGTGCGTCGCCGCGGCACCGCCGACAACGCGGAGCACGAACCCGGACGCCACGCAGCCGAGCTCGACGACGGGGACGTGCTTCAGCCCGGCGGAGTACAGGAACGAAACCAGCAGGTAGGCCGCCACGACCGCGGCGAACAACGGCTCCCCGATGGCCAGGCCGGCCCCGAGCGCGACTATCACCAAGACCGCCGCCAGCGCGATGGCGTGCGGCACCGGCAGCCGGCCCGCGGCCACCGGCCGGAACTTCTTGTACGGATGGCCGCGGTCCCGCTCGGCGTCGACGACGTCGTTCACCAGGTAGACCGCCGACGAGGCGGCAACGAACGCGGCGGCGGCGACCAGCGCGTACCAGAAGCCGAAGGCGCGGCCGAACGAGTCGCCGGCCAGCGGCGCGGCGAAGACCAGCAGGTTCTTCGGCCACTGCCGGGGGCGGGTGCTCTGCGCGACTGCCTTCAGCCACCGCAGGGAGCGGGCGAGGCGCGCGGGTGTCCCGTTCTGCGGCTCGGTGACCCGGGCCGCCTGCGAAGGAACTGTCATCGGGAGAAGACCGCCGTGAAGTCTCGGTTGGAGATGTAGTAGTACCGGTCAGCAGGCTGGATCTGGCCGCGCAGCAGGTTCACTGGCGTCGGGTTGGCTGGATGATTTTTCGCCAGATAGTACATGAAGGACATCCAGTCGGGATTGATATCAAGTTCCATGGCCGTCACGCATCCGGCCCGCTGGAGCAGGCTTGCGAGCGTCCGGACGTCCAGCGCGGGACCGTAGACGAAGATAATCCTGCCGTCCGCGGTGATCCCGACCCCGGACCGCCAGACGTTGTACCCGCCTCCGAGCGTAGCGCCCCAGGTGGTCAGAACATTCTGGTTCACGGTAGCGGGAACCTCGCCGTGCTCGACAATCGGGCGCAGGTTCTGCCGGACCGCGGCGATGTCGGATCCCATATGCAGCGGGCCGGACCCCCACCGGCCGATCAGCAGGCGGCCGTTCTTAAGGTACACCTCCGAGGCGGCCCCGTTGACCAGCCTGCCGTCGTAGTGCCCGTGCAGGTAGAAACCGCCGCCAGAGGAACTGACCCGGAAGCCGCTGTTGAACGTGGCCGCCAGGCCGCGCCGGCCGCCGCGCGGTATGTCCATCGGCGCGCCCCAGTGGCCGTAGCCGGGATCCTCCGTCCCCGGCCGGAGCGAGAACTTGAGCAGTCGCTGGTCCATCGAGACGATGCCGGCGTAGTAGGAGGAGTACCGGCGGCTCTGCCGCACGTACGTCTTGAACACCGCGGGGACGCCCTTGACCGAGAGGGCGACCTTCCAGACGCCCTCTCCGGGTAGCGGCTTCCCGGCGGGCGAGCCGAGACTGGCCGGGATGAACGGCGCGAGCCCGTGATAGTGCTTCTTCTTGTGCACGTCCTGGCCGCCGAGTTTCTTGAACGAAACGTCGGGCCGGCCGCCGGCCTTGGGCTTGGTGTACGTGAGCCACTCGCCGAACGTGACCACCGCGTTCAGGCCGTGGCTGCGTGCCCACTCGGCGACCCGCTCGGAGAACGTGCCGCCGCCAGGGACGCTCAGCGCGTGGCCGATCGACCAGCCGGTGACCAGGAGGAAGGCAGCCATGGCGACCGCGACCAACCGGACCGCCAGCCGCCAGCCTGGGCCGAGCCGACGACGGCGGCGGCGGCTCTGTCTCGGCGGTGGCCACGACTGCCGCGAGGGCGCCACCGGTCGAGCCACCCTGACCTCCTCGTTCGCGTGCTTACGCAGCCTTTTGGCGATGCCTTCCCGGCCAGCGGCTCAGGCGTTCGCGGCCTGGGCCCCGCAGGCGCTCCCGGGGCGCTCTTCTTATGCGGCCCTTTGGGCCAGTTCGCCGCGCTGGCCGACGATACCGCTCCGATCTTGCCATTCGGCCCGGCCGGCCGACCTGCCGCAGCGGTACGCCACGCGAGGCTTACCCCGCACGAACGAGACAACGCGTACCTCAGCCGCAGAGTTTCCGCCGGGCCACCCGACTTGATCGCAGCCCCGGCCGCGCGCGGTTCGGGCCGTCAGATCCGGCCGCGAGCCTCGGAGGCTACCACCCGGGCACGGGCTGGACGGCCGGGTTATCGTTGTTGTCCTGGACACCGGCCCATCGGGGGCATTGTGCTAGCCTGCGCCGTGACCTAGCCCGTTTCGTCGCGCCTGGAGCCGCATTCATGCGAGAACGCACCCTTGTGATCGTAAAGCCTGACGCCTATGAACGTGGCCTGACCGGCGTCATCCTGGCGCGCTTGGAGCAGCGTGGCCTGGCGGCGGAGGCGATGCGGGTCTCCAGGAACGAGACGGGGATCATCGAGGACCACTACCCGCGCTCGGACGAGTGGCTGAGAGCTGTCGGCGACAAGACGCTCGCCGACTACGCCAAGCTCGGCATCTCGGCTAAGGACCGCATCGGGACCGACGATCCAGCCGAGATCGGCCGGACCGTACGCGCATGGCTGACTGACTTCATGCTGAGCGGGCCGGTCGTCCCGATGGTGATCTCCGGCAACCGCGCGATCGAGACGGTCCGCAAGGTCGTCGGCCATACCCTGCCCGTGGCGGCGGCGCCCGGCACGATCCGAGGTGATTTCAGCTCCGACTCGCCCGACATCGCCAACGAGGAGCAGCGGCCGGTCAGGAACCTGGTACATGCCTCCGGGGACGCCGAAGAGGCCGTCCGCGAGATCAAGCTCTGGTTCCCCGACCTGGGATGAGCGCGCCGCGCGCGGCCCGAAGGCCGGCCGGCGTCGGCACCGGGCGACTCCGCGCCTGAGCCGCGCCTGAGCCCGTTTCCGCCGGCTTGCCGCATTCGGCGCAAACGCGGGGTCTGGCGTGTGCGCCGCTGCCCGGTGTGATACTTCCGAACTATGGTGGCTAACGGAAACCAGCCAGACGAAGTCACGCAGGCCGCGCTCGAGACTGTCTCACAGGCGGTCGAACTGGCCGACCAGGAGCAGCGCAGCGCGCCGCGGGCGCGCGGCATCCGCGGCGCGGTCAGCCGCTGGAGGGCCGGACGGGCCGAGCGGGCGGGTGGCAGGCGGCGGGTCGGCGTCGCGCTCAGCGGTGCCGCCAGGCGAGGTGCGCACGTCACGGGGATCGGCGTCTCGGCGGGCGGTCGCTGGCTCAGTGGTCAGGTGCTCGCGATGGCGCCCAGGCTCCCGGTCAGGAACCTCGCCACGCTGCGCGCCCAGTTCCCCGGGCGCTCGCCGGACGAACTGGCCGGCGCCCTGATCGACGGCGCGTCGCGCGCCTCGGCCGCGGTCGGGATGGCGGTCGGAGCGCTGGCCGTGCTGCCGTTCGTGCCCGCGGCCGGCGTCGAGATCGCGACCGAGACCCTCTCGGTGGTCGGCATCGAGATCAAGCTCGTGGCCGAGTTGCACGAGGTCTACGGGCAGGCCGTGCCGGGCAACGTGGTGGAGCGGATGACCGCGTATGTCGGAGCGTGGGCGCAGCGCCGCGGCGTGGCGCTGGCGCCGGGCGGCCTGGTCATCGCGGCCGGGTCGCCGCTGGCCAGGCAGCTTCGGCGGCGGCTGGCCGGGAGGGCGGGCCGGAGCGTGATCTCCCTCGGGCCGCTGCTGACCGGCGCCGCGGCGGGCGGGCTGATCAACCGCAGGGAGACCCGCAAGCTCGGCCGCATGATCGCCGGCGACCTGCGCCAGCGGTCACCCCACGGCCACGCCTGGCCAACCTGAGCCAGCTTGACCCGGCCCGCTCCATGATCACGGAGTCGGGGAGGCCGCCGGGGCGGCGGTCGGGGAGGCCGCCGGGGCGGCGCTCGGGGAGGCCGCCGGGGCGGCGCTCGGGAAGGCCGCCGGGGCGACCGCCGGGGCGACCGCCGGGGAGGCCGCCGCGCCGAGCCAGCGGTCCAGCCAGCCAAACTGCTCGGCCAGCATGTGCAGCACCGACTCCCGCGCGACGTAGCCGTGGTTCTCCAGTGGCAGGATCACCAGTCGCGCGGTCCCGCCGGTGCCGCCGATCGCCTGGAACAGCCGTTCCGACTGGATGGGGAAGGTGCCTGAATTGGCGTCGTCCGCACCGTGCACGAGCAGGATCGGGGCGCCGATCTGGTTCGCGTACCGCAGCGGCGACACCCGGTCGTAGACCTGGGGCACCTCCCAGAAGCTGCGCCGCTCGGTCTGGAACCCGAACGGCGTCAGCGTCCGGTTGTACGCGCCGCTGCGGGCTATCCCCGCCGCGAACAGGTCGGTGTGCGCGAGCAGGTTCGCGGTCATGAAGGCGCCGTAGCTGTGCCCGCCCACCGCGACCCTCGACGGGTCGGCGATGCCGGCCTTCGTCAGCGCCTGCACGTGCGCCACGGCCGCCGCGGTGATCTGCTCGATGTAGCTGTCGTTCTTCGTCTCGGGGTCGCCGATCACCGGCATCGTGGCGTCGGCCAGCACGGCGTAGCCGCGCAGCACGAACCAGGCCGGGTCGGAGGCGGTCAGCCTGGTGAACCGCGTGGTGCTGCCGCGCACCTGCCCGGCCGTGCCCGCGGTGCCGAAGTCGTGCGGGTACGCCCAGAGCACGAGCGGCAACGGGCCGTCGCGGTCGGGGTCGTATCCGGGCGGGGTGTGCAGCAGCCCGGAAAGCTGCACGCCGTCGCCGCGCTCGGTCACGACCAGCCGCTTGGTCAGGCCGGTGAGCTCCGGGTGCGGGTCGGGCCAACCGGCCAGGCGGCGGCGCGAACCCGGGCCGCCCAGCGGGCTGACCCACAGGCTGGGCGGCTCGGCTGGGCTCTCGTGCCAGATCACGGCCTGGTCCGCTGTCACCCGCCCGGCGGCGCCGGCGGCCCCGGCAGCCCCGGCAGCCCCGGCAGCCCCGGCAGTGAAGCACAGCACCGTCTCGTGCGCGTCGGCGGGACTGGCGAACAGCCTGGCCTTCTCCCCCGTCGCCAGGTCGTGCCGGTCGAGGAACGGCCGCTCCCCCTCCGGCGTGGCCCCGTCGCCGCGCAGGTAGATCGCGGAACCGTCCTGGCGGATCGTCCTGGTGCCGTCGGAGTGCAGCCGCATCATCGGGGCGCCCGGGTCGGCGTAGTCGTCGTCTTCTGCGAGGTCGAAGACGACCGTGTTCCGGCCCGGGTCGGCCAGGTCGCATCGCCAGGTCGTCAGCCACCTGCGGTCCCTGTCCCGCTCGGTCATCAGCAGGAATCCGGGGTCATCGGTGTTGACCCAGCCCAGGCAGCGATGCTTGACCAGGAAGGCGCGCTCGGGCCGCCGGTCGAACGGAGCACCGCTGCGCATGATCACGTCGCGGTGCTCGGCGGTCGCGACCGGATCGCCGCCGTCCAGTGCCTCGGTCCACAGCAGCCGGGCCGGGGCCCGCTCGTCCCAGGCAACCTGCCGGGGGCCGGTAGGCACTCCCATCCTGGGCACCTCGTCGCTGACCGGCAGGTCGGCGACGACCGTGACCAGCTTGCCCGCCGTGGTCCACACCTCGGCGCGCCGGGCGAAGTACCCGTAAGGCACGCGGAACGAGAACGGCCGCTGAAGCCGGTAGACGAGCAGGTACTGGCCGTCCGGGGACTCGCCGAGATACTGGTACAGGCCCGCGGGCCCGAGTTGCACGGCCGCGCCGGTGACCGGGTCGACCCGCAGCGGCACGGTCGTGGCCAGTTCCTCGAACCGGTCCTCGTCGGCCGCGGTGGTCAGCAGGTCCTGGAACGTCGCCATCTGCGACCGCTTGCCCGCCACCTCCTCGATCCGCGGCTCGACCGGGGGTCCCGCGTCGGCCGCGCCGGTGAGCGCGGGGCCGGTGACCACGGGGCCGGCCTCACCCGGCGGCACGCCGAGCGCCAGCAGCGACCGGCCGTCCCTCGACCACCGCACGGTGCCGCCGAGCCCGGGCGGCTCGGCGCCGAGCACGTCGCTGACCCGCAGCCCCGGCACCTGGACCGGAACCGCGTCGTCGGCGGCGTCACAGGTCCAGACCCCGATCCCGTCGGGCTCGTCGACCGTGAACGCGAACCGGCTGCCGTCGGACGCCCAGACCGGGACGCTGACCTGCGCGCCGTCCGGCAACGCGAGCGCGCGCTCGGTGCCGTCGCCGATCCGCAGCACCGACAGGCCGGTGAATCGCCTGGTCCGCTGCCGCCCGCGCAGCCGGGGGTCGAGCCGCAGCCCGGCCAGGCTGAGCCGCGGCGCGGCCAGCATGGCGATCGGCGGATGAGCCTGGTAGTGCACCAGGACGACGAACCGCTCGCTGGGGGACGGCGACGCCAGCGGCGTCGGCGGCGCGTCGATGATCGAGACCACGTCGGCATCGGGCAGGCGATACGGCAAAACGTGCCCCTTCGGTCGCTCTTGGTACGGCACCGGCAGCTTAGTAGGTTCGCGGCAGGTCCGGCGCTCGCCAGCCAGGCGCCGCCCACCCGCCCCCGTCTACCGCCTCCTCGTCATACCGGCGCAATGGTGTCCGTGCCGGAAAGCCGGCTGACCGGAAGGTAAGGCGCAGGTAACCTTGGCCACCATGATCGATAACAGGACACGGCGCCGGCTCGACGTCAGGCTCGCACGTGACCAAGCTGGCCAGCGGCTCCCGTCGGTCGCCGCCTGTCTCGTCCGCGACGGCGAGATCGCCTGGACCGGCGCGCGCGGCCTGGTGGACGGTCAGGCACCCGATGCGAACACTCAGTACCGGGCCGGGTCCATCACCAAGACCTTCGTCGCCGCCGCCGTGCTCCGGCTGCGCGACGCCCGGCGGCTCAGCCTGTCCGACCCGATCGGCGACCACCTGGATGCGGCGACGGCCGGCGCGGCGGGCCCGCTGACGATCGGCCAGCTCCTCTCGCACTCGGGCGGCCGGCGCGCGGAGACGGCGGGCCCGTGGTGGGAACGGACGGCGGGGCTCTCGCCGGCCGAGCTGTCGGCGGGCTCGCTCGGCGAGGAGGCGGCCAG
>DASPZH010000152.1:0-3851 GCA_035636335.1 Streptosporangiaceae bacterium | reverse complement strand
CGAGCGCGACCGCCATCCGGTAAGTCAGTGTCGTCATGTTCGGGCCGAGCACCACGCCGGCCGGCTCCCCGCCGACCAGGTCGGCCACCGCCTCCCGGCAGCCGCTGGTGATCGCGTCCGCCCTGGCGCTGGCCGGGAACGCGCCGCCGTCGTTGCCGAGGCCGGCCCGCTGCGCGCCGCCGATGGCGCTGATCACCGCGGAGGGCACCTGAGTCCCGGCCGCGCCGTCCAGGTAGGCGTACCCGTCGGCCAGTGCCGGGTAGGCGGCGCGAACCCTGTTCACGTCGAATGCCATCTGCGGTCAGCCCCTTTCGCTCGTGCTCGCCATCATCGCAGCGCGGGCACGAGCACGCGGCACGGGACCCGGCGCTCTGGCCGGGCGCTCCTGGGAGACGCCCTAGTCGGGCAGGCGCCGCGATGAGCGCAGCACCGCGAGCCACGGGTCCCGGTCCGGGCTGAGCGGAAGCTGGGGGACGCCGGCCAGCCACGCCGCCAGCACCGCCCGGGGGTCGGCGGGACGGTAGCTGACGCCGAGCGCGCTGGCCAGATCCCAGGCGTGCACGTGCCACTCCACGCAGGCCGCTCCGGCCATTCCGGCGACCGATACCACCCGGCCGCGGTAGCTGTGGTGCGGTAGCCGGAGCAGCGGGCCGATCCTGGCCGCGTACCTGGTCGCCGACCTGACGAACGCCGCGATGTGCTCTTCCGGCGGATCCTCGGGCAGGGCGGCGAGCTCGGCCGCGTTCTGCCTGGCCAGCTTCCTCGCGATGGACTGCGGGTGCGCGCCGCTGGCCATCAGCCTGGACAGGCGGCTGACCGGCGCGTCGTCGAGGTACTCGTGGTAGTCGTCGGCGACGCAGCGCAGGTGCCCGGCGAGGTCGGCGGCATGCCATTCCGGGCATGGCGTCACCGCGTTCCAGGCCGTCCGGCTGAACTGGCCGGCGATCCGCGCGATCGCGCGGATGCCGTCGTAATAGGCCACCGGAGCGCCGGTCTCGGTCCCGGCCAGGACCGGAGCGGCCAGCGGCACAGGCCTGTCCCAGGAATCACTGTGTTCCATGGGTACCTCCCTGACCACGCCGCGGTCCCCCCGACCAAATCGGCGCGCTTCGCCAGATTGCCAGAAACACCACGTCCTACGCCACCCGCGGGAGGCCGGAAAACAAAGTGACAGTGAACGCGCTATCCGGTTAGCATCCGGCAGTGGCTACCCCGGATGCTCAGACTGACGTCGGCGTCCGGGGGGAACAGGAAGCCACTCCTGCCTCAGCACTTCCCGCAGCACTCTCCGCGCCGGCCGCGCCCGCGGCGCCGAAGTCCCCGCTGGCGTCGCTCTGGCGGGTGCGCGGATACCTGCGCCCCTACTACGGCCAGATCCTGGTCATGCTCGCCGCGGCGCTGCTCGGGTCCGGCACCGAGATCGCGATCCCGCTGCTCACCAAGGCGGCCATCGACGGCCCGATTTCGGCGTCGAGCCAGGCTGGCCGGCACGGGTACGGACTGCTCATCCCGATCGGCGCGGCCGCCATTGCGCTCGGCATTGCCGAGGTCGCGCTCAACCTGGTCAGGCGGCGGGCGCAGTCGACCGCCGTGGCCGGCCTCGAGCAGGCCATGCGGGACGACATCTACCAGCACCTGCAGGGGCTCGAGCCGGCGTTCCACGACGCCTGGCAGTCCGGCCAGCTTCTCTCCAGGGCGACCACGGACCTGTCGGCGATCAGGCGCTTCTTCGGCTTCGGCATCGTCTTCATGATCACGAGCTCGGCCAGCTTCGTGGTCATCGTCGTGCTGCTGATCAGGCTCAACCTGCTGCTCGGGCTGCTCACCGCCGGGGTGTTCGCGCCGGTCACGGCGTTGTGCATGCGGTTCGAGCGGCGTTACGGGGTGCTTTCCCGCCGGGTGCAGGACCAGCAGGACGACCTGGCGACCTACGTGGAAGAGGCGGCGGCCGGCATCCGCGTGATCAAGGCGCTCGGTCGCAGGGACACCTCGGCCGCCGCCCATGCCAGGCTCGCTCAGACCGTCTACGAGACGCAGGTCGCCAAGGCGCGCCTGCGCGGCGCGTTCTGGGCCAGCCTCGACTTGGTCCCTAACGTCACGATCGCCGCGATCCTGCTGATCGGCGCGCTCGCGGTGGGCAGCGGCAGCCTCACCACCGGCGGACTGGTCGCGTTCGTCGCCCTCGTGCTGCAGCTCGTCTGGCCGATCGAGGCGATGGGGTACATCCTGGCGCTCGGCCAGGAGGGCGCGACCGCCGCCCAGCGGGTCTACGAGATTCTCGACACCGCGCCTACGGTCACCGGCCCGCCCGCCCTGGCGGGCCCGGCCGGCCAGGCGGTGCCCAGGCCGCGCCGCCCGGAGGCACCGTCCGGCCGGCTCGTGTTGAGCCACGTCAGGTTCACCTACCCGGGAGCCGCGCATCCCGTGCTGCGCGACGTCTGCCTCGATCTGTCCCCCGGTGAGACGGTCGCGCTGGTCGGCGGGACGGGGTCGGGCAAGACCACGCTGCTGTACCTGATCGCCAGGCTCGCCGACGCGACCGGCGGATCGATCACGCTGGACGGCACCGACGTCGCCGGGCTGCCGCTCAACACGCTGCGCACGCTCGTCGCCTGCGCCTTCGAGGATCCCACGCTCTTCTCGGTCAGCGTCAGGGAGAACGTGGCGCTCGGCATGCCCGGCGCCTCGGACGAGTCGGTCCGCTCCGCCCTCGCCGCCGCGCAGGCCGACTTCGTCGACGAGCTGCCGTGGGGACTCGACACCAGGATCGGCGAGCAGGGGATGTCGCTGTCCGGCGGCCAGCGGCAGCGGATCGCGCTCGCGCGGGCGATCCTGGCCCGGCCGTCCGTGCTGCTGCTCGACGACCCGCTGTCCGCGCTCGACGTGCATACCGAGGAGAAGGTCACCGCCGCGCTCGGCCAGGTGCTCGCTACCTCGACCGCGCTGGTCGTCGCGCACCGCCCGTCCACCGTCGCGCTGGCTGACCGGGTTGCCCTGCTCGAGGACGGCGAGATCACCGCCGTAGGCACGCACCACGATCTGCTTTCCGCTAACCCGCACTACCAGTTCCTGATGCGCACCGACGCGGAGACCGGAGCCATGCGATGAGCCAGGTCGAGACCCAGTCATGGCGGGGCATCGCCGCCGAGGAAGCGGTCGAGGTCTCCAAGGGGCTGTCGCTGCTGCTGCGCCGCCGCAGCCGGGCGCTCCTGGCCGACCTGCTGCGGTCGCATCGCCGGACGGTCGCGGCGATCATCCTGCTCGTCCTGACCGGCAACCTGGCCGGCCTGGCCGGGCCCTGGCTGATCGGCGTCGCCGTCGACCGGGTGCCCGCGCTGATCAGGACGCATGACTCGGTGCCGATCATCATCGTCGTCGCCGGGTTCTGCGTCGCGACCGCCATCCAGGCGATGGCCACCGCCACCTTCATCTCGATGCTCGGCAGGATGGGCAGCCGGGTGGTGCGCGAGCTGCGGCACCGGGTATTCCTTCACTTCCAGTGGCTGTCCGTCGCCTTCCACGAGCGCTACACGACGGGCAAGGTGATCTCCCGTCAGGTCTCCGACATGGACGCGCTGTCCGAGTTGTTCGACGAGGGCCTGGACTCGCTGCTGAACGCCGCGTTCTCGCTGGTCTTCGTCGGCACCGGGATGCTGCTGCTCGACTGGCCGCTGGCCCTTGCCGTGATGGCCGGCTTCGTCCCGCTGGCCTGGCTCAGCGTCTGGTTCCAGCGCGAGTCGGCCGTGGCCTACCGCCGGACCAGGGAGACCATCGCCCTGGTCATCGTTCAGTTCGTGGAGACCTTCAACGGGATACGTGCCGTGCAGGCCTTCCGCAGGGAGCCGCGGAAC
>DASPZH010000151.1:0-7112 GCA_035636335.1 Streptosporangiaceae bacterium | reverse complement strand
CGGGCAGCCTGTGGAAGCGAGTAGCCGACGAGGTCGCGGCCGAGACCGGCGTCATGCTCGACTACTGTCACGTCGACGCCGCCTGCCTGTACATGGTGAGCGATCCGAGCCGGTTCGACGTGATCGTCACCGACAACCTGTTCGGCGACATCCTCACCGACCTCGCCGCCGCCCTGACCGGCGGCCTGGGCCTGTCGGCCAGCGGCAACCTCAACCCCGACAAGACCGGCCCGTCGATGTTCGAGCCGGTCCACGGCTCGGCACCCGACATCGTCGGAACGGGCACAGCCAATCCAGCCGGGGCCGTGCTGTCGGCGGCCCTCATGCTGGACCACCTAGGCGAGCCCGAGGCCGCAGCCGATCTGGAAGCAGCAGTAGACGCGGTGCTCGCCGCGGGTGGTGCCGCGTCCACGGCAGCCTGGGCTGAAGATCTCGCGGCGGAGGTGGCGCGATGACCTCGGATGTGGGCCGGTCGGGCCGGGTCGAGATGTACGACACCACGTTGCGGGATGGGTCTCAGCAGGTTGGGCTGGACCTGACCGTGGAGGACAAGCTCCGGGTGGCCGTCGCGCTCGACGCGCTCGGGGTCGATGTGGTCGAGGGCGGGTGGCCGGGGTCGAACCCGAAGGACAAGGAGTTCTTCGCGCGGGCCGGTGAGCTGCCGTGGCGGAATGCCGTGCTGGCGGCGTTCGGCGCGACGCGGCGGCCGAACCGGTCCGCGGACGGGGATCCCGATCTGGAAACGTTGCTGGTGGCGAACACGCCGATCGTGACGCTGGTCGGGAAGGCGTGGACGCTGCACGTGGACGAGGCGCTGCGGACCACGCGCGAGGAGAACCTGGCGATGGTCGCGGACTCGGTGCGGTTCTTCGTGCGGGAGGGGCGCCGAGCCGTGTTCGACGCCGAGCACTTCTTCGACGGGTACGCGGCCGACCGCACCTACGCTCTTGAGGTGCTGGCCGCCGCGGCCGGGGCCGGGGCCGACACGCTGGCGCTGTGCGACACGAACGGCGGGACGCTGCCGGACGACATCGTGCGGGTCGTGCGGGACGTGCTCGGCGGGTTCCCTGGCGTGCGGGTCGGGGTGCACTGTCACAATGACTCGGCGTGCGCGGTGGCGAACTCGCTCGTGGCGGTGGGCGAGGGGGCGACGCATGTGCAAGGGGCGGCGAACGGGTACGGGGAGCGGTGCGGGAACGCGGACCTGTTCGCGGTGATCGCGGGACTTGAGCTGAAGCGGGAGCATGAGCTGCTCCCGCCGGGGCGGCTCGGCGCGCTCGCGGCCACGGCGCGGGAGATCGCGGAGCTGGCGAATCTGCCGTTCGACGCCAAACAGCCGTACGTGGGTTCTTCGGCATTCGCGACCAAGGCGGGGCTGCACGCCTCGGCGATCGCGCGGCGGCCCGACGCGTACTCGCATGTGAATCCCGAGCGGGTGGGCAACCGGGCGCACGTGCTGGTCAGCGAGCTGGCCGGGCGGAGCAACGTGCTGGTCAAGGCGGCCGAGATGGGACTGGACCTGTCCGCCGACCCTGGTCTCGCGACCGCGGTGCTCGACGAGATCAAGGACGCCGAGCACCGGGGGTACGCGTTCGAGGCCGCCGATGCCTCGTTCGAGTTGCTGGTCAGGCGGGTGGCGGGGCACCGGCCCGGGAGCCAAGCAGGGCGCATGCCCGCGTGGTTCGAGCTCGAGGGATACCGGGTGGTGATCGAGAAGAGCGGCGGTCTCGCGGGGGGGCTAGGGGGGTCGTCCCCCCTGGACAGCACAGACCGGAGCGAGGCGATCGTCCGGCTGCTGCTCGGCGAGCAACGCGTGGTCGCCGTCGGGGAGGGCGTCGGGCCGGTGCACGCACTCGACCAGGCGCTGCGCAAGGCGCTGTCCGAGCTGTACCCGGAGCTGGCCACCATTCACCTGGTCGACTACAAGGTGCGGATCCTCGATGGCAGAGCCGCCACGAGCGCGGTGACGCGGGTCATGCTCACCTCGGCCGACCACCGGGGCGAGTGGACGACCGTCGGGGTGTCGGACGACGTCGTCACCGCGTCCTGGGAGGCTCTTGCCGACGGGATCAGCTACGGCCTGCTCCGGGCCGGCGCCGAGGCACTCGTCCCGGCCGGCGCCTGACCCACCGGCCCGCGCCGTGACCAGCCTGGCTGCGGCGACGGGCCACGAACGATCCGTTATCGCGAGAAGGGCTTGACGACATGACCAATCTGCCACGGCCGCGCAGCGGCCCGCTGACCACCGGACCGGCCCGTGCACCGCAGCGCGCGATGCTGCGCGCGGTCGGGCTGAGCGAGCACGACCTGACGCTGCCGCAGGTCGCCGTCGCCTCCTCGTGGAATGAGGTGACACCCTGCAACCTGCACCTGAACGGGCTGGCCGGCGCCGCGAAGGAGGGCGTCAGGCAGGCGGGCGCCGTCCCGATCGAGTTCGGCACGATCGCCGTGTCCGACGGCATCGCGATGGGACACGAGGGCATGAAGGCGTCCCTGGTGAGCCGGGAAGTGATCGCCGACTCGGTCGAGCTGATGGTGCACGCGGAGCGGTTCGACGCCCTCGTCGCGGTCGCCGGCTGCGACAAGTCGCTGCCCGGCATGCTGATGGCCTGCGCCAGGCTGAACGTGCCTTCCGCGTTCCTGTACGGCGGCACGATCCTGCCCGGGCACGCGCTCGGCCGCACGCTCACCATCCAGGACGTCTTCGAGGCCGTCGGCGCGCAGGCCGCCGGCGAGATGTCCGACGCCGACCTGCTCACCATCGAGCGGGCCGCCTGCCCGGGCGCCGGGTCCTGCGCCGGGATGTACACCGCGAACACCATGTCGGCGTGCTCGGAGGCGCTCGGGATGGCGCTGCCGGGAGCGGCCTCGCCGCCCGCGGTGAGCGCCGAGCGGACCGCGCTGGCGCGGGCGACCGGCGAGGCCGCCGTGCACGCCCTCGCCGCCGGGCTGCGTCCGCGCGACATCATGACCAGGGCGGCGTTCCTCAACGCGGCCGCGGTCGTGATGGCGACGGCAGGATCAACGAACGCGATCCTGCACCTGCTCGCGATCGCCGTCGAGGCGCAGGTCGATCTGACCCTGGACGACTTCGACGCGATCAGCCGCCGCACCCCGCACATCGCCTCGATGCGGCCGGCCGGCCGGTTCGTGATGAGCGAGCTCGACCAGGTCGGCGGCCTGCCCGTGGTGCTGCGCGAGCTTCTCGGGACCGGCCTGCTCGACGGCGACGCGATGACCGTCAACGGCAGGACGCTGGGCGAGAACGTGGCCGCGGCGCCGCGGCCGGACGGCAACGTGGTCCGGCCGGTCAGCGACCCGATCAGCGCCGAGGGCGGGCTGGCCGTGCTGCGCGGCAGCCTCGCCCCGAACGGCGCGGTGGTGAAGGTGCCGGGGATCGAGACGCTGCGGTTCGAGGGCACGGCCCGGGTGTTCGAGCGCGAGGAGGACTGCTTCGCCGCGATCACCGGCGGGAAGGTCGCCCGGGGCGACGTGCTGGTGATCCGCTACGAGGGGCCGAAGGGCGGCCCCGGCATGCGCGAGATGCTCGCCGTGACCGCCGCGATCAAGGGCGCCGGGCTCGGCCAGGACGTCGTGCTGGTCACCGACGGGCGCTTCTCCGGCGCCACGTTCGGCGCGTGCATCGCGCACACCGCCCCGGAGGCGTTCGACGGCGGGCCGATCGCGCTCGTCGCCGACGGCGACCGGATCGTGCTCGACGTGCCGCAGCGCCGGCTCGACCTGCTCGTCGACGACGCCGAGCTCGACCGGCGGCTGGGCGGCTGGAAGCGGCCGCCGCCCAGCTACGCCAGCGGCGCCCTGGCCAAGTACGCGGCGCTGGTCTCCGGCGCCGACCGCGGCGCCGTCTGCCTGCCGCATCAGCACTGAACTCGCGATGCTCTGGCGGTCACCGCATCGCGACACTCCGGTTAGGGTGTGACCGGTAGTTCGGCGGGACAGACCCTAGGATGACCGTTCGTGGGCCCTCCGCGGCACCTATGCGACACAATTGGCCAGCGGAGGGCAGTGTGCGTGACTATCCCGAACCGGAGGCTCGGCCCATGACTGACGACTTGACCCGCAGACGCCTGTTCGGGCTGGCAGGCGCGTCGGCCGCGGGCGCCGCCGGCCTCGGCGCGAGCGGATGTTCCGCGATGGGCTTCGGCCCGCACGCCGCGACGGAAGGCAGGCTGGCCGCGGCGTACTCCGCCGGGCCGCCGTTCAAGTCGCGGCCCGATATCACCCCTCCGCACATCACCCTTCGGCGAACCGGCATCGGGGCCGACTCCCGGTACATCTTCCTCAACGCGCCCTACTCCGGACCTGGGCACGGCGGCTCGTACATCATCGACCCGCACGGCCACCTCGTCTGGTTCGGCCGTAACACCGCGACGCACCACCGGATGAACTTCAGCGTCCAGACCTACAAGGGCGAGCCCGTTCTCACCTGGTTCCAGGGCCTGGTCGTCGAGGGCTTCGGCCAGGGCGAGCTCATCATCGCCGACTCCTCCTACAAGACCCGGCATGTCATCAAGGCCCACGGCGGCCAGCTTGCCGACTTCCACGAGTTCGTCGTGACCCCGCCCCCGCGGAACTCCGCGCTGATCACCATCTACCGCAAGCACGCGAACGTCGACCTGACCCGATTTGGCGGCGCGGCCGACGGTCACATTGTCTCCGGGGTAGCCCAGGAGATCGACATCGCCACCGGCAACCTGCTGTGGGAGTGGGATAGCTGGGCGCAGTCCAATCCGCACGTGGCGCTGACCGAGACCTACCAGAAGCTCGGCGTCGGCGACGGCGGCCACGGAACCGTCAGCTCCCCGTACAACTACTTCCACATCAACTCGATCGCCGTGGTCGACCCTAGCGACCCGACGAGTGACCTGCTGATCTCCGGGAGGAACACCTTCGCCGTCTACCGGGTCAGCCGGAAGACCGGGCACATCGTCTGGCGCCTGAACGGCAAGAAGTCGGACTTCACGATGGGCCCGCGCAGCGCCTTCGCCTGGCAGCACCACGTGCGGCCGGAGCCCAACGGCCGGCTGACGGTCTTCGACAACGGCGTTCCGAGGGAGCCGTTCTCACGGGCGCTCCTGCTTGCCGTCGACGAAACGACCAGGCACGCGTCGCTCAAGAAGGCCTACACCCATCCGAAAACGCAGTACCACTCGGGCGCGATGGGCAGCGCTCAGCTTCTCCCCGACAACCGGATGTTCGTCGGCTGGGGCACCGAGCCGCACTTCTCGGAGTTCACGGCGGACGGCAAGCTGCTGCTCGACGGCGACATCACCAAGGGCGACCCGTCGTACCGCGCGTTCACCGAGAACTGGGTCGGCCATCCGGCCGGCCGGCCGGCTGCCGCCGCGCGGCACCGCACCGGCGGGTCCACCGTCTACGCGAGCTGGAACGGCGCCACGCTGGTCCGGTCCTGGGGCATCTTCGCCGGGAAGACCGCGGGCAACCTGCACGAGATCGCCACGGCGCGCAAGAACGGCTTCGAGACCGCGATCGAGGTGTCGAGCCGAGGCCCTTACTTCGCGGTCCAGGCACGCGACGCCAAGGGCCATGCCCTGGGCAAATCGGCGCCGGTTAAGATCAGCTGAGATAACTGGGTATAACCCAGCTACCCGGCTGGCCAGCCCGGCCGGCGCGGCGCAGGGGTTCTCGGCTGCCTTCCGGGAGTTCTTGACCGGAAAACAGCGCGAGTGGCACGTTCTGGCCTAGAATCGCTGCTGCCCTTGAGCCGAGCGGCACTCGCTCGGAGAGCTTCTTGACGAGGAACCGGATGAACGAGACCTGGACGCGGCGCCAGCTTCTGAAGCGCACGGGCACGGCAGCGGCCGCCGCCGCCGGGCTTGGCCTCGTCGGCTGCGGCACCAGCAATGCCGCGCGCAAGGGTCACCAGCACTCGAAGAACCTGCAGTACTTCGTGTCCCGGCCGGACCTGACCCCGCCCAAGGTTGTGCTCACCCACGTCGACCCGCACCACAAACTGCAGTACCTGTTCCTGGGGGTGGCCAACTCCGGGCCGGGCGAGGGCGGCGCGATGATCATGGACACCACCGGCGAGCTGGTCTGGTTCGCACCCGACACGGGGCCGTACCAGAGCAAGATGGATTTCCAGCGTCAGATCTACCGCGGCAAGCCGGTGTTGACCTGGTTCCAGGGGCGGGTCGTCGCCGGCGGGTACGGGGAGGGCGTCGCTGAGATCGCCGACGACTCCTACCAGGTCACCCGTACAATCCAGGCCTTCAACGGGCTGCAGGTGGACGAGCACGAGTTCAACATCTCCCCCCGCGGCACCGCGCTCGTCTCGGCCTTCCATAAGCAGCGATTCGACCTGTCCCGGCTGGGTGGGCCGAAGAACGGCTGGCTGCTCTCCGGAGTGGCCCAGGAGATCGACATCGCCACGGGGAAGCTGCTCTTCGCGTGGGACAGCCTGGACCACGTGGGCTTCGACGAGACTTACCTCCCGATCCAGGGCGGGCACGGGAGCCGGACTCTGCCTTACGACTACTTCCACATCAACACGATCCAGGACGCCGGCGACGGAGACCTGCTGATCGGTGCGCGCAACACCTGGTGCATGTACAAGGTCAGCAGGAAGACCGGCAAGATCACCTGGCGGCTGAACGGCAAGAAAACAGACTTCACGATGGGGCCAGGCAGCGAGTTCTACTGGCAGCACGACACCCGGCTGCACGGACCCGGAGTGCTGACGGTCTTCGACGACGGTTACGACGGCGTCCTGCCCGAGAACGAGAAACAGTCCAGGGCGCTGATCCTCAACGTCGACTACGACCGGATGCTGGTCACGCTGCGCAAGCAGTTCGTCCACCCGGGTGCGCGCGTGCTCGCCAAGGCGATGGGCAATGCGCAGATGCTGCCGCACGGCGGCATGTTCGTCGGGTGGGGCACCAACCCGTACTTCTCCGAGTTCTCGGCCGACGGCAAGCTGCTGCTCGACGGCCAGCTAACCAAGGGCGACCCCACCTACCGCTCGTTCATCGGGGACTGGACCGGCCATCCCGCCGAGCTGCCTGCCGCCGCGGCCAGGCACCGGGCGGGCGGCGCCACGGTCTACGCGAGCTGGAACGGCGCCACCGAGG
>DASPZH010000150.1:0-2030 GCA_035636335.1 Streptosporangiaceae bacterium | reverse complement strand
TGACAAGGTCGCCGTGATCTCGGTCATCGTGATCTTGCTCGTCGTCGCCTTCGCGCTGGCCGCGCCGCTGATCGCCGCCGCGACCGGGCACGGCGTCGACCAGGCCTTCCCCAATACGGGCGAGGACGCCGCCGGGTCGCCGGTCGGCCCCGGGGTGCACCACTTCCTGATCGGCACCGACGAGATCGGCCGTGACCTGCTCGTCCGCGTCGCCTACGGCGCCAGGATCTCGCTCTTCGTCGGCGTCCTGACTACGGCCATCGCCACCGTGGCCGGCGTGAGCATCGGCCTGATCGCGGGTTACTTCGGCGGCGTGGTGGACGCGATCCTGGCTCGCGCCATCGACGCCGCGCTGGCGTTCCCGTTCATCGTGCTCGCGCTGGCGCTCGCCGCGGTGTTCCACCCCAGCCTCACGATCGTGATCGGGGTGATCACCTTCTTCTCCTGGGCCGGCATCTCCCGCATCGTCCGCGGCCAGACCCTGTCACTGAAGGAGAAGGAGTACATCGAGGCCGCCCGCTCCATCGGCGCCGGGCCCTGGCGGATCATGTTCATCGACATCCTGCCCAACCTGCTCGGCCCCGTCCTCGTCCTGGCCACCCTCTACATCCCCACCGCGGTCACGTTCGAGGCGACCCTGTCCTTCCTCGGCATCGGCATCCCGGAGCCCGCGCCAAGCTGGGGGAACATTCTCGGCGAGGCGCAGAGCTTCTACCAGGTCGCGTGGTGGTACGTCGTGTTCCCGGCCGGCGCCCTGCTGATCACCACCCTGGCCTTCAACCTCCTCGGCGACGGCATCCGCGACGCCATGGACCCCCGCACCGAGCGCATCTTCGCCGGCAGCAAGGCGTCGCGGCGCAAGCGAGGCAAGCGCCGAGGTACGGCCGGCACCGAGACCGGCCTGGATGCCGGCCTAGCCGTCCCGGCGGGCGGGGAGGGCTGACCCCTGGGAATGGCGCGTTTCCTTGTCCGTCGCATCCTGACCGGCATCCTCGTGCTCTGGGTGGTCGCGACGGCCACGTTCTTCCTGTTCTTCAAGGCGGTACCCGAGCAGGCCGTCGCACGCAACCTGGCGGGCCGTGCCGCCACGCCGCAGGTCATCGCGGAGGTGACCAGGTACTACGGGCTGGACAAGCCGATCACCGTGCAGTACTGGCACTTCCTGACCGGGCTGCTGAGTGGCAACCTCGGCAAGTCCTACTTCCTCCAGGAGCCGGTTACGACGGTGATCAAGCAGGACCTGCCGCCGACCATCTCGGTCGTGATCGGCGGCGTGCTGCTGTGGCTGATCGCCGGCCTGTCGGTCGGCATCCTGAGCGCTACGCGGGCGCGCAGCTTCTTCGACCGGTTCGCCACGGTCGGGGTGCTGGCCGGGATCTCGGCGCCGACCTTCGTCGTCGGCGAGCTGCTGATCATCTTCGTCTTCGTCCAGCTCAACGACCACGGGATCGGCTTCATCCAGACCGGCTACGCGCCGATCTCGACCGACTTCACCGGCTGGCTCGGCCGCATGATCCTGCCGTGGGTCACCCTGGCCGTCGTCCAGGCGGCCGTCTACACCAGGCTGTCCAGGGGCTCGCTGCTCGACACGATGGGAGAGGACTACATCAGGACCGCGCGGTCCAAGGGAATCTCCGAGCGCCGGGTGCTCTACCGGCACGCGGTGCGCTCAGCGCTGACCCCCGTCGTCTCCCAGCTCGGCATCGACATCGGCGCCCTGCTCGGCGGCGTGCTCGTGGTCGAGCAGGTGTTCGGCCTGCAGGGCCTCGGCCAGGAGACGGTCACCTCGATCACCCAGGGCGACCAGCCTGTCGTGATCGGCTTCGTCATCCTCGCCTCGCTCTTCGTCGTCGTCGCCAACCTGATCGTGGACATGTCCTACGCCGTGCTCGACCCGCGGGTCAGGATCACCTGAGCGCGCGCCGGGTCAGCCGAGTGCGCTGGCCGCGGCGGCGGCCAGCCGCTCCCGCAGGGCGGCCTGGCCGGCGCGGTCGGTGCGCACCTCGACCAGGCTGACGCCGGCGCCGGGC
>DASPZH010000149.1:0-5940 GCA_035636335.1 Streptosporangiaceae bacterium | reverse complement strand
CGGCAGCGGCGGGCGTGTGCCTCGTGCTGGGAATGACGGCCTTAGTCGTCAAGATGGGCGACGATGGCGTCGCCGGGGCGGCGAACAGCAGGCCGATCACGGCACGCCAGGCCAGCAATCTCACGGCGGGTCACGGGCACGCGCGGCCCGCCGGCCCGCCGAAGGCTCCGCCGCACTGGCTCGCCGGTCCCGCCATCGCATCGTTCCGGGGCGCGGGCCACGCAAACGACGCCGAGTTCCGGGTCGCCAGTCACAGCGCCTGGGGCCTTTCCTGGTCTTTCCGCTGCGCGGCAGGCCGATCGGGCCGTCTCATCGTCACCGGGAGTACCCGGGCGGCCGGCTACGACCTGCAGATCGACGCGTCCGGACCAGCAGGACACGGCATCACCTGGTATGCCAGCGATCCGGGGAATCACTCCCTGGACATCATCTCCGGCTGCTCGTGGGCGGTTCGGGTCGTGCTGCCCAGGCTGCCTAACCGTCGGCCGTCATCGGGATGAGGGCCCGCAGGCCGCGCCCCGATGAAGGCCGCGCGCCTCTCAGTCGAAGATCGGCGGCGCCGTCCGGCTCCGCTTCAGCTCGAAGAAGCCGGGCGTCTGCAGGCAGAGCAGCACCCCGTCCCACAGCTTCCCAGCCGTCTCGCCACGCGGGATCGGCGTCATCACCGGGCCGAAGATGGAGGCTCCGCCGACCGAGATCACCGGAGTTCCGACCTCGACGCCGACTCGCTCGATGCCGTCGGCGTGCGACGCGCGCACCGCGTCGTCGTACTCGGTGGAGTCCATCGCGTCGGCGAGGTCCGCGGGCAGGCCGGCCTCGGCCAGTGCCGCCTCGACGGTCGCCCGGTTCCGCTCGGCCGCGTCATTGTGGAACCGCGTGCCGATCGCGGTATAGAGCGGAAGGACCACCTCGGCCCCGAACTTCCGCTCGGCAGCGACGCACACCCGCACCGGTCCCCAGGCGTGGGCCAGCCGCTCCTTGTAGCCCTCGGGCAGGTCGTCCCGGCCCTCGTTGAGCACCGCGAGGCTCATCACATGCCAGCGTGTGACAACGGGGCGGACCTGCGCGACTTCGACCATCCACCGCGACGTTATCCAGGCCCACGGGCAGAGCGGGTCGAACCAGAAATCGACTTGAACCGGCGGCTGATCCGTCACGACATCTCCTCTGCGAAACCGACCTATACGGCACCCGCCCCTTAAATTTCCCAACCCGGCGAACCGATACGGCATTCCGCCTGCGCGGCATGAAATCATGCCAGGGTGAGCCCGGACCCTCTGAGCGAAGGAAGCAACCGTGACCAGCAACCTCACCCGCGACGAAGCGGCCGAGCGCGCCAGGCTCCTGCACGTCGAGTCCTGCCTTGTCGAACTCGACCTGGCCGGCGGACAGAGCGCGTTCGGCTCGGTGACGACGGTCCGGTTCGGCTGCTCCTCCCCCGGCGCGTCGTCGTTCATCGACCTGACCGCACCCGACGTCGGCGAGGTCACTCTCAACGGAACCGCGCTGCCCGCCACGGCGTTTGACGGCGACCGGATCACCCTGACCGGACTCGCCGCGTCGAACGAGCTGACGGTCAGGGCCCAGTGCGCCTACTCACGCAGCGGCGAGGGCCTGCACCGGTTTACCGACCCGGCGGACAAGGGCGTGTACCTCTACTCGGACCTCGAGACCTTCGACGCACACCGGATCTACGCCTGCTTCGACCAGCCGGACCTGAAGGCGACCTTCGAGTTGACCGTGCTGTGCCCGGACACCTGGCAGGTGATCTCGAACATGGCCCCCGACATCTCCGGCCAGCACGCCGGGCCCGGCACGCAGCGCTGGCACTTCCCGCCGACGCCGCTGATGCCGACCTACATCACGCACGTCTCGGCCGGGCCGTACCACGTGGTGCGCAGCGAGCACGACGGCATCCCGCTCGGGATCTTCTGCCGGGAGTCCCTGGCGGACTACCTCGACTCCGACGAGATCTTCGAGGTCACCAGGCAGGGCTTCGACTACTTCCACGCCGCCTTCGGGGTGCGCTACCCCTTCGGCAAGTACGATCAGCTCTTCGTGCCCGAGTACAAGACGGGCGCGATGGAGAACGCCGGTGCCGTGACGTTCCACGAGGACTACATTTTCCGCTCGCGGGTCACCGACGCGCAACACGAGGCGCGGGGCGAGACGATCCTGCACGAGATGGCGCACATGTGGTTCGGCGACCTGGTCACCATGCGGTGGTGGGACGACCTGTGGCTGAACGAGTCCTTCGCCACCTGGGCGAGCCTCGTCGCGCAGAGCGACGCCACCCGCTGGCCCAACGCCTGGACCACGTTCAGCCAGGCCTGGAAGGCGTGGGCGTACCGCCAGGACCAGCTCCCCTCGACCCATCCGATCGCGGCCGACATCATCGACATCGACGCGGTCGAGGTGAACTTCGACGGCATCACCTACGCCAAGGGCGCGGCCGTGCTCAAGCAGCTTGTCGCCTACGTGGGCAGGGAGAACTTCCTCGCCGGCGTCCGCGCGTACTTCGGCAAGCACGCGTGGGGCAACGCGTCGCTGGCCGACCTGCTCGACGCGCTCGAGCACGCATCGGGACGGGACCTGGCCGCGTGGTCGAAGGCGTGGCTGGAGAGCGCGGGAGTCAACACGCTGCGAGCGGCGTTCGAGACAGCGGCCGACGGCACGTTCGCCGAGTTCGCCGTGCTGCAGCACGCGCCCGAGTCCCATCCGGTCCTGCGGCCGCACCGGATCGCCATCGGCCTGTACGACCGCGACCCGGCGGGCGGCCTGGGCAGGCGGCGCCGGATCGAGATCGAGGTGGCCGGCGAGCGCACCGACGTGCCCGAGTTGGCCGGCGAGCGGATACCCGACCTGGTGCTGGTCAACGACGACGACCTGACCTTCGCCAAGATCCGGCTGGACGAGCATTCGCTGCGCACGCTGATCGGATCCATCGGCGACTTCGAGCAGCCACTTCAGGCCGCGCTGTGCTGGGCGGCCGCGTGGGACATGTGCCGGGACGCCGAGCTCGCGGCCAGGGACTACGTCTCGCTCGTGCTGTCCGGCGCCGGCTCGGTCACCGAGATATCAATGCTCCAGACCATCCTGCGCCAGGCGGTCGGTGCCGTGCGCCGGTTCGCCGACCCCGGCTGGCGCGGCGAGGGCCTGGCCGCCCTCGCCGACGGGTTGCGCGGACTGCTGCGCGCCGCCGAGCCCGGCTCGGACTTCCAGCTTGCCTTCGCGCAGGCCTTCGCCTCTGTCGCTGCGTCGCCCGCGGACCTCGCGCTGCTCGGCGGGCTGCTCGACGGGTCGGTGGCCATCGACGGACTGGCCGTCGACACCGACCTGCGCTGGCAGCTTGTGCACCGGCTGGTCAGCCGCGGCGCCGCCGGCCGGGACGCGATCGAGTCCGAGCACGACAGGGACAAGACCGACGCCGGCGACCGGCACGCGCTGAGCTGCGAGGCGGCGGTGCCCGAGGCGGCGGCGAAGGAGGCAGCCTGGAACCGGATCGTGTCCGGCGAGCTGCCCAACGCCTCGTTCCGCGCCGCGCTCGGCGGGTTCTACTCAGCCGACCAGGATGAGCTGCTCGAGCCGTACGCGCCGCGGTTCTTCGACGTGGTCGCGGGCATCTGGCACGACTGGTCCACCGACATGGCGCAGTACTTCGCCGTGAACGGCTACCCGGCGACGGTCGTCACCCCGGAGGCGGTCGATGCCGCCGCCGGCTACCTCGACCGGACCAGCCCGCCGCCGCCGTTGCGCCGGCTGCTGGCCGAGGGACGCGACGACGTCGCCCGGGCGCTCCGCTGCCGCGAGCGGGACGCGCAGGCGGGCTGAGCCCGTCCGTCCGGGCTGACCGCCGTCGCGGGGCCGGGCTGACCGGCGCCGCGGAGCGGCGGCGGTCAGCCCGGCGGCGTGAACCTTGCCGCGGCACCGACCACGGACCGCACGAGTTCATTGTCCGCCAGGTCCTCGACCAGCACGGCCTTGCCCTCGCCGTCGCAGAGCGGCACCCGCCAGTTCGGGTACTCGCCGGATGTGCCCGGAATGTTCTGCGTGCGGCGGTCGCCGACCGCGTCGGCCAGTGAGACGCCGACCAGCCGGGCCGGGGTCAGCGCCAGGTAGCCGTACATCGCGACCGTGAACTCCTCGGCGCGCCGGTGGGCGCCGGGCGGGAGCAGATGTTCGGCCACGAGGGCGTCCTGCCAGGCGGACAACCTCAGCTCCGAGGCTTTGCGTTCCGCCTCCGGATCTTCGAGCAGCCCGAGCCTGGCGCGGACGGTCACGTGATCGCCGGCGACGAAGCCGGAGACCGGGGGGACATCATGCGTGCCGACCGTGGCCATGCAGCTTCGCCGCCAGTGCGGCGGCCGCAGCGGCGAGCCGTCGGGCTCGCGGGCGAACCAGGCCAGCTCCGTGCCGAGCACGTGCTGGCCGGCCAGGTAGCGCCTGATCCACGGCTCGATCGTGCCCAGGTCCTCGCCGATCGCCAGCGCGCCGGCCCCGGCCGCCTCGGCGGTGAGCGCGCCGACCATCAGGCGGTGGTCGTAGCCGACGTACGCGCCCCGGTCCGGCGGCATGCCCTCCGGCACCCACCACAGCCGCATCAGGCCCATCACATGATCCACCCGCAGGCCGCCGCTGTGCCGGAACGCGGCGCGGAGCAGGTCGGCGAGCGGCGCGGCGCCGGCCGCGGCGAGCCGCTGCGGGTGCCAGGGCGGCTGCGCCCAGTCCTGGCCGCGCTGGTTGAACCCGTCGGGCGGCGCGCCGGCGCTGATCCCGCGGACCAGCATGTCCTGGTGCGCCCAGGCGTCCGCGCCGCCGGGATGGACGCCGACGGCGAGGTCGCCGATCACGCCGATGCTCATCCCGGCCGCGAGCGCGGCCCGCTGCGCCTCGGCCCGCTGCTCGTCCGCCAGCCACTGCAGCCAGGCATGGAACTCCGCCCGCGCGGCGAGCGGCCCAGATCCGGTCACCCGCGCGGCGCAGCCAGGATCGGCCAGTTCCGCGGGCCAGCGGCGCCAGTCTGACCCGTGCCGCTCGGCGAGCGCGCACCAGCGGGCCCAGGTGGCCAGCTCGGCGCCCTCGCGCTCGGTGAACTGGCGGTAGCTTCGCTCGCGCGCCGGGCTGCGGCCGACCTGGCTGACCAGCTCGAGCGCGAGCAGCTTCGCGGCCCACACCCGGTCCCTGTCGATCAGGTCGGGGGTCCTGCTCGCGGCCCGCAGCGGCTCGGCCAGCTCGTCGACGTATTGCCGCTGGGCGCCCTTGAGCTGCTGGTACTCCTCGACCTCCTCGACCCGCAGGTAGAGGGGGCTGACGTACCTGCGGCTCATCGGCAGGTACGGCGAGTCGCTGATCGGGGGAGCCGGCGCGGCCGCGTGCAGCGGGTTGGTCAGGATGAAGTCCGCGCCAAGGTTCCCGGCCGACCAGCGCGCCAGGTCGGCCAGGTCATGCAGGTCGCCGTGACCCCAGGACCGCCTGGACCTGACCGAGTAGAGCTGGACGGCAAAGCCCCACGATCGCTTGCGCGGCAGCCGGGGCGTGGGCGCTGGCGCGGGCGCGCGCGCGGTCGGTCCGGCCTGGTCTGGCCGGTCCGGCGGCTCGCCCATGGCCTCGATGATCGCCCGCAGCGTCTCGGCCGGCACGCCGACGCGTTCCCGCCGCGAGTTCAGGTAGCTCGCCGACACGCCGAGCGCCTCGGCCCGGCTGATCAGGTCGCGGTCGGTCATGCCCACCATGATGTCCTCGTCGGCCGCGGTTAGGCGAAGGAAATGTGGCGGTAGCTGGCGCAGATCTTACCTGTCAGCAGGGATGGTGGCCTGGCGGGAGCGGTAGGCGGCCACGTGGACGCGGTTGCCGCAGGTGCGGCTGTCGCAGAAGCGCCTGGACTGGTTCCTCGACTGGTCGACGAAGACCGCGTCGCACCGCGGCGACGCGCAGGTACGG
>DASPZH010000148.1:0-4704 GCA_035636335.1 Streptosporangiaceae bacterium | reverse complement strand
CGTGCTGCATGCCGAGCCGCTGCCCGAGCCGCTGAGCGCGAGCGCGCCGCCTGTCGGCCCCGGCCACGCGGCGCGCCGTGCCGGTGAAGACGTCGATCGTCGGCTAATGGCCGACGGCATTAACGGCTAAAGGTGCGAAGTGGGAGTCTCCGGGTCATCGGTTTTCTATAACCGTTGCGATTTTGCCCGCAGAGCTTGCAGGTCGGGCCTCCGTCAGGGCATTCTTTGAACGGTGCATTACTTTCCGCTGTTCATTGAATACGTAAGGTGACATGGTGGCCCTGGTAGCTGGCCAAGCCAGTGGCGATCCTGACACGGATCCTTATGGGCAGTTCTTCCTCAACCGGCTCGAAGGCCTGGCCGCCGAGCTCGCCAAGCACGGGCTCATGACCAGGCTGATGGCGCCTGCGGGCCGGATTCCCAGCCTGCACGTGGTGAATCCGGCGGTGTCGAGGCTGGCCGAAGACGTCTACGTCGGCCGGAGCCAGGACGGCCAGTGGTGGTTCTGGTGGCCCTGGGCCGAGCGCATCGCGCCGGGGGACCAGCTTGGCGCGGCCGCAGCCGTGATCGCGCGGGTGCTCAGCGCGACCGACGACCCCGACCGGGAATCCTGACCTACGAGCCGGCCGGCTAGCCCGATCGCCGGAGCGAGGACCGGGGGAGGCCGGGAAATGCCTGCGGGCGGCCGCCCCAGCGAGCCGCGCGCACGGCCGCCGCGCGCATGTGGTCGGCGGCGAACGTCCGCAGCGCCGGATCGGACACGGCGACCAGGCCCAGGTAGGCGGCGGTCACCTGCCGCTCGAGCAGGATCGCGAGCGATCTGGCCCGTTCGGGGGTGCTCACCTTGATCGGCATCTGGTAGACCGCGGCGGCCGGGCGCGGCCGACCGCCCCGCGCCGCGATCAGGCCGGTCAGGCTGTCCCTGGCCCGCTCGTGCGCGACGCAGTCAGCGGCCGCGGCCGCGAACGGCGCGCCGGTCAGGTGCGACCCGACGATTCCGTAGCCGTAGCTGGCGGCCTGCTCCGCGGCCAGGGCGGCCTCGAGCGCGGCGATGTCCGGCCTGGACCGCGGGCGGCCCGCGCTGGCGAGACCGCGACCGGTCCGGTTCACGCTCACGGGGCGAGCCTGCCATAGCCGAGCAGCACCACGTGCGCGGCCTCGGACGCGGCGATGCTCGCCATGAGCTGCGCGAGCGCGGGCGGAACGTCGGGGAGCTTGCCGACCAGCCGGTCCGAGGCCACCGCCTCGGCGGCCGCCAGCTCGGCCAGGATGCGGTGCCGCCCGGCGGGCGTAGGCGGCGGCGTCGGGCCCGGGCGCGGGCTCGCGGTGGCCAGCCGGGGCGGCAGGACCAGCCGCGCTCGAAGCTGCGCCAGGTGCTCCCGGTGCTCGGCAAGCACCCTGGCGACCGTGGCCCGCGCCGGCGCGCCCGCGTTCGTCTCGCCCGTCTTCCCGGCGCCGCCCCCGCCGGCCGGCGGCCCGCCGAGGGCGGTCAGCGCGGACTGGTAGCGCGCGATCATCGTTTCCTCCGCGGCGATCGCGTGCTCGAGCGATACGACGTCGACTCCGGGCTTCGGGCGCGGGCCGAGCACGGCCATGCCCTTGCAGCCCGCGAGCGTGAGCGAGCCCGCGCCCGCGGCAGCGAGCACCAGCCGCCGGGTCGGTTCGGCGCGCACCTGACCTCGTCCTCCCGTCGGCCGCCGGCCGGACCGACCCCGATCGGCCCGGCACTTTTCGCTGCGGCACAAGCATGCCATGCGCCGGCACCAGGACGCGCGATCCCGCCTCGCGGCCTGCCCGTCACGCCGCGCAGGGCGCCGAAGAGCAACAGGTCAGACCGGCGGGCCGCGGTCCCGGCTAGGCTAGAGCCCGGTAAACAGGTCTAGGTCGCCGGCGAGGAGGCGTGATGCGAGAGAACTCCCGTCGCGGCACCCCGCGGCAGGCACGGGGCATCGGCCGGGCCGGCGCCCGGCGCGATCCGGTCGGCCGGGGTTCGGCAGGCCGCGGCAGCGGCCCTGGCGGCGGGCGGCCGTGGCCGGGCGGCGGCAGACCGGGTCCCGGCAACCGCGGCAGCGCTCCGGGCGCGACCGACACGGCGCGGGTTGCCGGCCTGATCGAGCCGGTGCTGAAGGCGATGGACATGGACCTGGAGGGCGTCAGGATCACCGCCGTCGGGCGGCGCCAGGTGCTGCGCATCATCGTGGACGCCGACGGCGGAGTCAGCCTCGACAACATCGCGGAGGTCAGCCGCGAGGTGTCGGCGCGGCTCGACGCGAGGAACGCGATGGGCGACGCGCCCTACACGCTCGAGGTGTCCTCGCCGGGTGTCGACCGGCCGCTGACCCAGCCCAGGCACTGGCGGCGCGCGGCCGGCAGGCTGGTCGTCGTTCCGCTGGCCGATCGAGATCATTATTCGCAACGGGACGTGCCCGCTGGTCTCGTTGAGCATGAGGCAAGAGTGATCGACGCCGATCAGCACGGCGTCACGCTCGAGATTGACGGTGCGCGGCGCACGGTGAGTTACGGCGCGCTCGGACCTGGCCGCGTGCAGGTAGAGTTCGGCCGCCTAGCGGACGAGGACGACGCCGGCGAAACGGCAGGCTCCGGCGGCCTCGACGGATTCGGTGAGTCCGCCGGCGGTCCGGACGAGGAGGGACCAGATGGACATTGACGTAACGGTCCTGCGCAGCCTGGAGGCCGAGAAGGACATCTCGATGGACCTGGTGATCAAGGCCATCGAGGATGCCCTGCTCGTCGCCTATCACAAGTCCGACGGGGCCGCGCCGACCGCCAGGGTCGAGGTGGACAGGAACACCGGGCACGTGACCGTGTGGGCGGCCGAGACCGACGAGAACGGCGTGCGGCTGCGGGAATACGACGACACGCCGGCCGGTTTCGGGAGAATCGCGGCGACCACGGCCGGCCAGGTCATCCTGCAGCGGCTGCGCGACGCCGAGGACGAACTCACCTTCGGCGAGTTCGCCGGCCAGGAGGGCAACGTCGTGGCCGGGGTCATCCAGCAGGGCAAGGACCCCAAGGCCGTCCTGGTCGACCTGGGCCGGATCGAGGCGATCCTGCCGCCGACCGAGCAGGTGCCGGGCGAGCGGTACGTGCACGGCGAGCGGCTCAAGTGCTACGTCCTGCACGTCAAGAAGGGGTTCAGGGGCCCGTCGGTCACGCTGTCCCGCACCCACCCGAACCTGGTGCGCAGGCTGTTCGCGCTCGAGGTGCCCGAGATCGCCTCCGGCGCCGTGGAGATCGCCGCGATCGCGCGTGAGGCCGGGCACCGGACCAAGATCGCGGTGATCGCGCGGGAACCCGGCGTCAACGCCAAGGGCTCGTGCATCGGGCCGATGGGCTCTCGGGTGCGCAACGTGATGGCCGAGTTGCACGGGGAGAAGATCGACATCGTCGACTACTCAGAGGATCCCGCCGAGTTCGTCGCCCACGCGCTGTCCCCGGCCCGCGTCTCGCAGGTGCGCGTGCTCGACGCGGCGAACCGGGTCGCGCAGGTCATCGTCCCCGACTACCAGCTCTCGCTGGCGATCGGCAAGGAGGGCCAGAACGTGCGCCTGGCCGCGCGGCTGACCACCTGGCGGATCGACATCCAGCCGGACACCGACGTCGGCCAGCCGCGTGACCAGGCCGGCGGGTCAGGCCGGGCAGGCAGCCGGGCTGGCAGCGGGGCAGCCCGCGGGGCAGGCGGCGGGGACGGCAGCCGGACTGGCAGCGGGGCAGGCGGCGGGGCAGGCAAGGCGGCGGGTGGCCGCGGCGGGTTCCGTACGGCGCAGGTGCCTGGTGCCGCCGACGCGCCGGCCCTGTAAGCTAGGGAACAGGCGGCTATGCGGTCGGCGTGTGCGGCATGCCCGGATCGGTGATCAGGACGTGTGTCGGGTGCGGGACGAGGGCCGCCAAGTCGGACTTGCTTCGCGTCGTGGCGGTTGACGGCGAGATCGTCGTTGACCCCGGGGCGCGCAGGCCGGGCCGGGGAGCGTACCTGCACCCCAGCACGGACTGCTTGGAGCGAGCCAGGCGCCGCCGGGCGGTTCCGAGAGCGCTGCGCGCGACCGGACCGCTCGCCGATGGCGGGCTCGTCAGGTATCTTGCCGGGACCTGACCGGACCGCGGGCCGCCGCAGGCGGCACGCCGGCCCGGGCGGTAACGTGCGTGATGGCGGGCCGAGGAATACAGGCGGCAGCGGGTTGTGCCGGAAAGACAGGCTGAGATTGTAATGAGCGCTCGATGAGCACGCGGCGATGAACAGCACCAACTGACGCCGGACGGAGCATGCGCTGCCCCGGACCGGCTGACTGGCCCGGAGTCCGGGCCGAGGCAGGGAGCGTAGTGGCGAAGGTCCGGGTATACGAACTCGCTAAGGAGTTCGGCGTAGAGAGCAAGGCCGTCATGGCCAAACTCCAGGAGATGGGCGAATTCGTTCGCTCGGCATCATCAACGATTGAGGCGCCGGTCGTCCGCAGGCTCAAGGAGGCGTTCGCCGGGCAGGCCGCGGCGGCCAGGGCCGCCGCGGGCCAGGCAGCGTCCGACGGCGGCAAGCGGGCCTCGAACGGCCGCGCCCCGGCGGCACCGGCCGCCGAGCCCGCTGTGACGAGCCAGCCGGCCGCCGCGGCGGCACCGGAGAGCAGGCCTGCCGCGGCCGCGGCGCCGGTCCCCGGCCAGCCTGCCGGTCCCGGCGCCGCCGGCCAGCCG
>DASPZH010000147.1:0-2797 GCA_035636335.1 Streptosporangiaceae bacterium | reverse complement strand
CGCCACACGGGAGGCCGACCATGCCCGCAGACATGCGCGAGCTCGCGGATGACCTGGCCGCGGAGACGACCGCGCTCCGGGACATGGTCGCCGGCCTCGACGAGGAAGGCTGGCGCACGCCGACTCCCGCCGCGGGCTGGGCGATCGGCGACCAGGTCAGTCACCTGGCCTTCTTCGATGATGCCGCGATCCAGTCGGCCACCGACCCCGAGGGCTTCGCCGCCGAGATGGAGCGAGCCGTCACGGTCGGCGAGCTCACCCCGGACGACGTCGCTGAGCGCTACCGGTCGCTGACCGGCGCCGAGCTGCTCTCCTGGTTCGACGCCTCGCGCCGCCGCCTGATCAAGGTCTTCGCCGAGCTCGACCCCGCGCTGCGGCTGCCCTGGTTCGGCCTGCCGATGAGCGCGGCGTCCTCGCTGACCGCCCGGATCATGGAGACCTGGGCGCACGGCCAGGACATCGCCGACGGGCTGGGCCAGGTCCGCGAGGCGACCGGCCGGCTTCGGCACATCGCGCACATCGGCGTCCGGGCGCTGCCGTTCAGCTACACAGCGAACGGGCTCGAGATACCTCCGGAACCGGTGTGGGTCGAGCTCACCGGCCCGGACGGCGACCTGTGGACGTGGGGACCCGCGCATGCGGCGAATCGCGTGACCGGGCCGGCGCTCGACTTCTGCCTGCTGGTGACCCAGCGGCGGCACCGCGCCGACACCGCGGTCCGCGCCGAGGGTCATGTCGCCGACCAGTGGCTGTCCATCGCCCAGGCCTTCGCCGGGCCGCCGGGCGCGGGCCGGCGGCCCGGACAGCACGGCCAGCCCTGACCGGGCCCTGCTCAGACCCAGATACGCCGCGAGCTTGTCTGGTAGTCGGCCGCCTGCGCGCCCGCCATCGCCGCGGTCTCGCGGCCCTGCACCGTTCGCTGGGTGAACCGCAGCTCCGACTGCCCTGCCCAGCGCGGCCACGCGGCCGCGAAGGCGGCGGCCCGCTTCTTTGAGCGGCCGAAGTCGTCGGGGACGGCGACCCAGCCACTGGCCCTGCAGCGCCGAGTTCGGCACCAGAACCAGCGCCCGGGCGCCCAGGCGGCAGCATCTCCATGCCGAGCAGCGTCTTGCCCGAACCTGGCGGGCTCACCCGGCGGTGGCCTGGTCGCTTAGTGTCCGGCACGGTTGTGCTCAGGACAAGACGGCCGGCGCCCGCACGAGTGCCCATTTATCCGGGTATGGCGAAGCGGTGCCCAGCCGGACGGGCCAAGGCGAGCCAGCCCAGTAAGTGCCCGGCCGGCTGGACGCGACTGACGGGCGGGAGCGCTAGGGCCCGTCAAGACTGTGACGCGAGACCTGGTTGATCGCGACAGCGGCCGGCTCGCCCTGCCTGGGCCGCCGGTGCGCGCCGCCCGTGCGACGGCCGCCGGGCAGGAACGCCCTCGGAATCCGGCGCGGCCTGGCCAGCTGCGGCGTCCACGAAAGGCCGACGGCGATCAACATGCCGAGCGGATTGCCCTTGGAGTCCCACGAGCCACGTGCGCAGCCGAACATGTTGACGTCCTCCCGTTGTCAGCGGCCCGTTGTCAGCGGCCAGTCACAAGGAATGACATGGAAGTTGCCCGGCTATGACGCGGAACGAGACAGGATTTCTATAGATTGGCAGAGACCACCAGGCCCGGACCGGGATGGCGATGACAGACGCGCTGGTAGTGACCACGGCATCGAGCGACGCCGACTTGATCAGCGCCGTCCGGTCCGGCGACGCCGACGCGTACGGAATCCTGTACCAGCGGCACGCCGATTCCGCTCGCCGTCTGGCCCGCCAGATCAGCCAGCGCGCTGCCGACATCGACGACGTCGTGGCCGAGACATTCTCCCGCGTGCTCGCGACGATCAGGCGCGGGGCCGGCCCGTCGGCAGCGTTCCGCCCCTACCTGCTGACCGCGGTCCGCCGGGTCGCCGTCGACCACGTCCGGGGCCAGCGCAGCCAGGTGCCGACCGATGACGCCGCCCTGCCCGACCCCGGTGAGCCGTTCACCGACCCGGCCGAGGCCAGCCTGGAACGCTCAATCGTCGCCCGCGCGTTCTTCTCGCTTCCCGATCGCTGGTCGGCGGTCCTCTGGCATACCGAGATCGAGCAGGCCAGGCCGGCCGAGGTCGCCTTACTGCTGGGCATCAGCCCGAACAGCGTGGCGGCGCTGAGATACCGGGCGCGCGAGGGCCTGCGCCAGGCGTACCTGCAGATGCACCTGTCGGACCGCGCGCGGGACGAGTGCCTGCCGTTCGCCGGCAAGCTCGGCGGCTACGTCAGGGGCGCCCTGTCCAGGCGGGACGCCAGGCAGGTGTCGGCGCACCTGCGGAAGTGCGCCGACTGCCGCTCGGCGCACGCCGAGGTCTCCTGCGTCAACGACACGATCCGCGGGCTGCTCGCTCCGGCCGTACTCGGCAGCCACGCCGCCGCGTACCTCGCGCACGGCGGCAGCTACGCGGCGACGGCGGCCGCCGGGTTCCGGGTCGGTCTGCGGTGGCTGCGGACGCTGCTTGTGCACCGGCCCGTGCTGCCCGTAGCGGCCGGCGTCGCGATGGCGGCGGTCGCCGTGCCGACTGCGACCCTCGTGTACCCGCACCTGCCGCGCACCCCGACCCGGCTCGGCGCCGGCCCCGGCGGGACCTCGGGTCCGGTCGCGCGGGCGGGCCGCCGAGGCACGGCGCAGCCGCACGGTCCCGGCAGGACCGGCCGCACCGGGCCGCCGGCCGGCTCGCCAACGCCCTCGCCGACCGCGTCGGCCAGACCCTCGCCGACGGCCACGGCG
>DASPZH010000146.1:0-4716 GCA_035636335.1 Streptosporangiaceae bacterium | reverse complement strand
CGGCCAGCGCTCCCTTGATCTTGCCAATCGGCGTCCGGCACGCGTCGACGGCGAAGACAGCGGTCATCGGCCACCTCCCGACAGCGGGGTCACTCGCACCGGTGCGCTGCGCTCACCTTATCGGCCTGTCTGCTAGCCGGGAGTTTGGCCCGTCTCGGCGAAACACCGCGCGTACCGGCTCGAACCCGGCGTCGCACGTTCCGTCGATCACCGCGGCCGGTCTGGCCCGGGAGTGCCTGACAACCGCGCGGACAGGTACGCGGCGAGGGTTCCGATGCTGGCCAGGCTGTCCAGGTTCAGGTCCTCGTCGGCGATGTCGACGCCGTAGCGGCGCTTGATCTCGGTCAGCAGGATGGTGCCGCCGAGGGAGTCCAGGCCCAGGCCGTCGCGCAGCAGCGGCGTCTCAGGCGGCGCGTCCAGCGGCCGGCTGTCACCGGTGACGCCGGCCAGTAGCTTCCTGAGCTCGCCGGTCAGCTCGCCGGTCACGGCGGCACCGTCACCCAGTCGGGCAGATCGGGCAGCGGCTCGTCGAGCCGCCGCCGGTACACCGCGGTCCTCGTGGTGCCGTCGGCCCGGTTCTGCTCCTCGGCGCGGAAGCCGGCCCCGGCGAGCGCGATCCGCAGTGGGACGTTCCGCGGGCTGATCAGGCACGGCACCGCGACCCGATCCGCTCCGGCCGACCTGGCGGCCAGGCAGGTCCAGGCGAGCAGCGCGTCGATGACGCCGCGCCCGAGCGCACGGCAGGACATCATCAGCAACGTCAGCTTCCAGCCGCCCGGGCCGGTGGCGATCACGCACGCGCCGACCAGGCCGTCGTCGCCGAACCGGTCGGCCAGCCTGACCGTGGCCACCAGGTGGCCGGCCGAGCCGAGCAGCCGCGCGAACTCCGCCTCGGTGACCTGCGTCCCGGTCGAGTTGAACTGGTGCGTGCGTACCGACAGCTCGTGCAGCCTCGGCAGGTCGGCTGCGCGGGCGGGCGCGATCGTCACCCGGGTCTGGCAGTAGCTGAGGAAGTCGTCCCTCGTCCCGCCGAACGCGCGCGCCTCCTCCTGCCGGGACCGGCGCTGCAGGTACAGCTCACCGCGGCGTCGCGCCTCGTCGGTCACCGCGAGCGGGCCGAACTGCGGCCAGCTCGCCGCTTCCGGCATGTCCCCCGGCGCCAGCACCAGGACGTCGGGCAGCCGGAACGAGACCTCGGCCCGCTCCATGGCGTCGTCGTCGACGAAGGCAACGGCGTCGGCGGACACGCCAAGCTCGGCCATGATCGCCTCGACGGCCGCCGACTTGGTTCCCCAGCCGCACCGCGCGGCCGCGAAGGCGTGCCCGGTCGCCCGCTCGGCGTGCTCGGCCGCCTCCGGCGGGTTCCTGCTGGCGATCGCCTGCAGGATGCCGCGGCCGGCCAGTTCGGTCAGCACGGAGGTGAGCCGCGGGCTGGCGGCCGGCGGCCGGTCGGTCGACTCCAGGTAGACCCCGTCGAGCAGGGTGTTGTCCAGATCCCAGATCACGCACTTGATCACGAGCGCCCGGTCCCCCCGGTCCCCCCGGTCCCCCGGGTCCGCTTCTCCATCGTCAGGTGCGTGGCGGTGAAGCCGAAGGCGCGGTACAGCGAGCGCATGCCGAGATTCGCGGCGTTGACCTTGCCGGACAGGTGCGTGAAGCCAGCCAGGTCGGCCGCGCCGAGTATCGCCGCCATCAGCAGCTCGCCGACCGGGCCGCGCGCGTCACCCGCCGCCACGGCGAGGGACCGGAAGTTGCCGTACCGCTCCCCGGTCAGCGAGTTCGTGCGCGCCGACATCCACGCCCAGCCCAGCGGGGCGTCTGGTATCCCGGCCGCCACCGCGACCAGCATGATCTCGCCCGGCTTGGCCAGCGCCCCGGCGACCCGGCGCTGGTGGAACGCCGCGTCGGTGATCGCATCGTCGCCGAACGAGGCGCGCGCGATCTCGACCTCGAAGGCCGCGATCGCGCCCAGGTCGGCCTGCGCTGCGGGCCGGATCAGGTAGTCGGCCCCGGTCACGGGCAGCATTTTCGCACATCCTCGACCGCGCCGCCGGCGCGGTCAAGTCGGCGGGCGCCCAGGCAGTCAGGCGACGAGGCCGTCAACCCGACGAGGCCGTCAGCGCTGCCGCCTGGGCATCGGCCGGAAGGTGACTCCGCCGCAGGCCGGGCAGCCGGCCGTCCTCAGATCCCTGATCTGCGCCCAGCCCGGCCGCTGCCCCTGGCCGGCGTCCGGGCCGACGACGTGCACGGCGCCGCAGTCCGCGCAGCGGTAGGGGCGGTTCTGCTCGGCCCTCGAGTCGGCCGTGTACAGCGGCCCGGCGTACTCGCCGTCGATCAGCGGTGCGGTCTGGTCGCTGGTGCGCAGGTGGTACAGGTGGCTGGTCCCGGCGAGGATCCCGGCGCCGGCGTAACTGTTGAAGTTCGGCGTGACCGACCTGACGACGAGCCCGAGGTCGGCGATCAGTCGCTGCGTGGCCAGCGTCTGCGCCGGGCGCCTGGCGCCGAACGAGAAGAACACGTGCTGCCCGGGGCGCGGCTCGAGCGCCGCGACCGCGCGGGACAGGAACAGCTCGGCACCCGGCACGGTGTACGGCGGGTCGGTGCACGCGACATCGAAGGCGCCGGTCAGCCTGGCGGGCAGCGGCCGGCGCAGGTCATGCTCGACCAGCCGGACCAGAACCGGCATGCCGGACACCTGCCTGCCGATCCAGGCGAGCACGGCAGGATCGGCGTCGACGACGGTCAGCGGCCCGACGGCCGCCTGGGTCAGCCTGGCGAACCGCGCGATCGCGACCGCGATCAGGTCGTCGTCGCCGAGCAGCAGGATCCGCCTGCCATCCAGCGCGCCGACCTCGTGCAGCCGCAGCACGCGGTGGATCTTCGTCGCGACCGTGCAGTGCGTCTGGTCGAGCTCCATCCTGGCCTGCGGGGCGCCGGCCGCGGTCGGCTCGAGCTCGGCCGTGAGCGCGGCGAGCTGGTCAGGTATGCGCTGGCCAAGGCCGCCGCAGCACTGGCAGCCGACCTCGAGCTGCGGTCGGCCCGTGACCAGGATCTCCCGCGCCGCGGCCGTGAGCCTGACCGGCTTGGTCTTGTCGATGACGCCGCGCTTGCGCAGCTCGCTGCAGAGCGCCGCGACGATCGGCACCGGCAGCTCGGCCTGGCGGCCGATCTGGCTGGTCGCGACCGGCTCGGCCCGGGCGACCACCCGCAGCACGTCGCGCACGCCCGACTCGCCCTCGGCCAGGCCCACCGCCCGCGCGACGTCGGCCGCAATCGCGTCGATGTCCATCGGCTGCCTGTTTCTCCCGAGTCACCCGGCCGGAGCCTGCGGGAGCCGGCCGGAGTCGGCCGGAGCCGACCCTGGGGTATCCTGCCACATCATGCCCGTGATCGAACCGGCCAGCAGGTACTCCGAGCTGCGGCGGCAAGAGGCAGTCTCGCCGAAGGTCCTGTTCGCCGTCGACGCCCGCTGCGTCCCCGACTCACCGGTCCACGACGTGGCCGAGCTCACCGCCGTGACGGCGGCGGCGGTCGAGGTCGGCTCGGGCCACGTGCTCGACACCTCGCACGTGATCTTTCCCAACGGCGCGATCACGCTCGTGCTGATCCTGGCCGAGTCGCACCTGAGCATTCACACCTGGCCCGAGGAGAACATGGTCGCCATCGACCTGTTCAGCTGCGGCAAGATCGACGGCGCCCTGGTGATCGACCACCTGATCCGCGGCCTGCGGCTCGAGTCGGTGACGATCAGCCAGCTTCCGCGCGGCGTCGAGGTCAGCCGGTTACCTGCCGCCGACCGTCGAGCCAGATCGTCCACGGCTGGATAGCTCCTATCCTCAGTATCCCCATCGGCTCCCAGGGATCGCCGGCCAGGAGCGTCCTGACCTGCGGCTCGTCGGCGGCCTCGACCACGACGAGCACATGCGTGCCGTCACCGATCGGGCCGCCGAGAATGACGACGCCATCGGCCACGAGTCGGTCCATGAACGCCGCGTGCTCGGTCCACCTCTCCTGCTCCCGCCGCGGGCGCGAGTCGTTATAGTTCGGGCCGTTGATCACCGTCAGCGCGAAAACTGCCATGCCCCGAGCCTAAGGACGGCCACTGACACTCCGAGCGACGAGTTCGACCTCGTAAGCGTCGGTGCTCGCCAGGTACGCGGCATAGTGCTCGGGCCCCCCGGCGTACGGAAAGCTGTCGCCGAACAGCGGTGTCCAGCCATGCCCGGGCGCCTGCATGTTGAGCGCGTCCACCCGGGGGCGGTCGCCGGCGTGGAACGCCAGGTGATTCAGACCGGGCCGCAGCCGCTCGTGGGCCGTCGCGGTCATGGCGGGCGACCGCTCGACAACGATGTAGGTCGGGCCAAGCCGCCAGCTACGGCCCTGCGGCCAGTCCTGGAACACCGCGTAGCCAAGCTCGCCGAGCAGCCACCCCCACTCGGCCACTGCCCTGGGCAGGTCAAGTACCACAGCTCGACATGGTGCAGTCCGCCGGGACGCGGACCTTCCTCGTGCATCGACGCTCCCGCCTTTCGCAGGTCGTGGTCGGCCGAGCCGATCAGGCCGGTCGGCCGGCAGGTCAGCCAGGTCAGCCAGGTCAGCCAGGTCAGCAGGTCAGCCGGGCCGGTCAGGCGCCGTCGGACGAAAGGAGCATGACGGCTCGGCTGGCCGCCGCCCGGACTCTCGGCACCGGGTCATTCTGAAGCACCGCCACGGCGG
>DASPZH010000145.1:0-6522 GCA_035636335.1 Streptosporangiaceae bacterium | reverse complement strand
CCGGTCACGAACCGGCCGCCGCGGATCGTGCCCCTGGCCTCCATTCGCCGGAACGCCCAGAGCACGTCCCGCCACGGCACCGCGAGGCTCTCCCTCGCGACCACGTCGCGGAAGACCACGCCCCAGCGGGCCGCGAGTTGCTCGGCCACGGCCTCGGCGAGCTCGTCCCTGTCGCCCGCCGCGAGTGTGCTTGGCAGCAGGGACCAGCGACCAGACGCGCCGCCGGTCGTGCCGGCCAGACCCCGGCGGAGCCCGCGCGGTTGGGGCAACGAGTGCCGCGCGCCGCGCCGCAGCAGCGAGCGGACGGCGCGGAACCCGTCCGCCGTGACCAGCCCGCGCGCCACGCCGTCCCACAGCGCCTGGTCGATCTCGTGCGGCGGCCTGCCGGTCACGGCGGCCAGGTCGTGCCGGAACAGCGCGCCACGGCCGCGGAGCGCGTCGAGTACGTCCAGGGTGCGGCCGGACTCTGGCTCAGCGGGGACCAGGTCGCCGCGGGCCGCCCGCAGCAGCCAGGGCAGGTCGTCGCGGAGCGCCAGGGTGATCGGGGTGGCACGGGACGGCCTACCGCTGCGGGGTCGAGGTCCCTGCTCGGGATCGGCGTCGCGGACCGACAGCCGGCCCCACGACACCTGCCCGGACAGGCAGAGCTCGTCGAGCCACTCTCTGCGGTATCCCTCGACCCTGGCCGCCAGCACCGCGTGCTCCCATGCCCCGGCGGCCACCTCGAAGCCCTGCAACTGCTCGACGACGGCGAGCACGCCGAACCTGCCCTCGCGCCTGCTGCCGGGCATGGCGTGCTGCCACCGCAGCAGGAACCGCACGAAGTCCCGCGCGGTCACCGGCTCGATCTCGCGCCGCCGCCGGTCCCTGGTGTAGCCGTGGATCCGCGCCAGCAGCCGCCTGGCGCAGTACTCCTCGTCCCCGTCGGGCCCGGTGAAGCGGCCGCTGATCGCGAAGCCCTCCTGCTCCAGGACGGCCAGGCCGCGCACTATCAGGGTGCCGGGCAGCCCGGTCGCCTCGGCGAGCGCGGCGACCGTCGAGGGCCCGCGGCACTCGAGGTGGCCGCGGAGCAGGTCGGCCGCCGCGGCGTCCTCGTCGACCGGCACGGCGGCAGCGGAGCCGGGCCTGGGCGGGCTGCGCAGCGCCGGCGCGATGACGGCACCGGGGAACAGCGCCTCGACCGCGGGCAGCCGCTCCACGGCGGCCCACAGCGCACCGGCCTGGGCGTCCACGGTCACGGCCCGGCCGGAATCGACCAGGGCGCCGAACCAGCTTGCCCACTCCTGCGCCGGGCGCAGCGCCACCAGGTTCAGCAGCACGTCGTGCAGTTCGTCGGGATCGCGCGGGTCGGGCCTGACCTGCTCGGCGACCCGGTCGATCGCGGCCTGGTCGAGCCGGGCAAGCTCATGCGGAGCCACCGGCAGGCCTCGCCGCAGCGGGACCGCCCTGCTGCGGCGCTCTTCCAGCGGCGCATCGTCGAGATAGGTATACGGACGGCCGTTGAGAATCTCGTGTGCCAGCACGGACGGCTCCGTGGTGTCCCTGACAACGACGTTGACCCGGCCGGACTCGATGCCCGTGACGAGGTCCTTCAGCCCGCCGATGTCCATGGCCTCGTGCAGGCAGTCGGTCAGGGTCTGCCGGACGAGCACGTGGTCGGGGATCTCGAGCGGGCCCGGCGCGACATTCTCCTGGCAGGCCGCCAGCGTCGGGAACACCGCGGCCATCAGGTCGTCGGCCTCCATCCGCTGGATCGCCGGCGGGTTCTTCTTGCCGCCGCGCATCCGCAAGACGGCCAGCGAGGTGTTCAGGTTCCACCGCCACCGGGCGGCGAACATCGGGGCGGTGAGCACCGCCTGGCGGACGACCTCCTCGACGGTCCCCGACGCCAGGAACTTGGGCACCCCTTCGAGCGGGAAGCTGTGCTGCGGCCCGAGCGACAGCAGGATCGCGTCGTCGCTGGCCGCCGCCTGGAGCTCGAAGTCGAACGTCACGCAGAACCGCTTGCGCAGCGCGAGCCCGAGCGCGCGGTTCAGCCGGGCGCCGAACGGCGTGTGCCCGACGAGCTGCATCCCGCCGGCCTCGTCGAAGAACCGCTCGAGCACGATCACGTCCATCGTGGGCAGCACCCCGAGCTGGGCGAGCCCGGCGCCGAGGTAGGCCACCATCGTCTCCGCGGCCGCCTCTCCGATCCCGCAGTCGGCCATCAGCCAGCCGACCGCCGCCGCCTGGTCGCCGGTGGCCAGCCGGTCGGCCACCGCCGACCGGAGCGCACAGACTTCCTCGGACAGCTCGACGGTCCGGCCGGGCGCCTCGCCGAGCCAGAACGGCACCGAGGGTGGCGCGCCGCGCGCGTCCTCGACCCGGACCACGCCAGGCTCGACCCGGCGGATCCGCCATGAGGTGGTGCCGAGCAGGAACACGTCCCCGGCCATGCTCTCGATCGCCCAGTCCTCGTTGACCGTGCCGACCAGAACGTTGTCCGGCTCGGCGAGCACCCTGAAGTCCCCGAGCTCGGGTATCGCGCCGCCGGAGGTCAGCGCCGCGAGCCTGGCGCCCCGCCTGCCCCGCAGCAGACCGTTGACCTGGTCCCTGTGCACGTACGCGGCGCGGCGGCCGCGGCCGGTGCGGATCCCGTCGCAGACCAGCTCGGCCACGTCGTCGAAGTCATCCGCGGACACCGAGGAGAACGGCGCCGCGCCCCGGACCAGGGCCAGCAGGCCGTCCCTTGACCACTCGGCGGCCGAGCACTCCGCGACGACCTGCTGCGCCAGGATGTCGAGCGGACACGACGGCATGACGATCGCGTCGAGCCGCCCGGCCCGCGCGCCGCGGAGCAGCGCGGCGCACTCGACGAGCTCGTCGCGGGTCGTCGGGTACAGCCGGCCGGCCGGAACGCCGGACGTGGTGTGGTTGGAGCGGCCGACCCGCTGCAGGAAGGTGGCGAAACTGCGCGGCGAGCCGATCTGGCAGACCAGCTCGACGGGCCCGATGTCGATGCCGAGCTCCAGTGAGGCGGTCGCCACCAGCGCGCGCAGGTCGCCGGCCCGCAGCCTGGCCTCGACCCGCTGCCTGCGCTCCTTGGACAGGCTCCCGTGGTGCGCGGCGACCTGGCCATCGCCAAGCCGCTCGCCAAGCTCGTGAGCGACTCGCTCGGCCATCCGCCTGGTGTTGACGAACACCAAAGTCGTGCGGTGCCCGGCCACGTGCCCGGCGATCAAGTCGAGTATCTCGGCCATCTGCTCGGTGGTGGCGACGGCGCCGAGTTCGTCGCCCGGCAGGTCCAGGGCCAGGTCGAGCTCGCGGCGGTGGCCCGAGTCGACGATCGAGCAGCGGGGCGAGCCGTCCGGCTCCGACCTGTCCTTGCCCGCGCCGACCAGCAGCCTGGCCACGGCATCGATCGGGCGCTGGGTGGCCGACAGCCCGATGCGCTGCACCGGCAGTTCCGCCACGTGCGACAGCCGCTCGAGTGTCAGCGCCAGGTGCGAGCCCCGCTTGTTGCCGGCCACCGCGTGGATTTCGTCCACGATCACCGTGCGGACCGCGCGGAGCATCGCCCGCGGTCGCTCGGCGGTCAGCAGCAGGTACAGCGACTCAGGCGTCGTGATCAGGAAGTCCGGCGGCCGCTTCAGCATGGCGGTCCGCTCGGCCGCCGCGGTGTCGCCGGTCCGCACCGCGACCCGGATCGCCGGCGCGGTCATCCCCAGCTCGGCCGCGGTCTGCGCGATCTCGGCCAGCGGCCGTTCGAGGTTCTGCCAGATGTCCACCGCCAGCGCCTTCAGCGGCGAGATGTAAACCACCTGCGGCCCCGCAGATGAGGCATCGACCTGCGCCACCTGCGAGTCTGCCGCGGCGGCCGCGTCCGCTGCCGCCGGCTCTGCCTCGTGAGCACGGTAAAGCCGGTCAATACACACCAGGAAGGCCGCTAGCGTCTTACCCGAACCAGTGGGCGCGGCGATCAGCGTGTGCCTGCCCGACCCGATCTCGGTCCAGCCCGCCGCCTGCGGCTCCGTCGGCCCGGCCGGGAACCGACGAGCAAACCAGGTCCGAACGGCCGGGTGGAACGACTCAAGCACCTGGTCACACTAACCCAGGCCACTGACAGCCCGCCCGCGCCGACGCCGGTGTGACCGGAGTGGCCAACAGCACCAGCCAGAATCGCGGCGTGAAGCCTTGACAGCGGCGGCGCGTCGTGGTTGCGTAAACGGCTACTACGTAACCGCTTACGCAGGGCAACCGCTTACTCGGCGAGGGTGGCGAGGATCTCCGTGGCCGACCGGTCGACGATCTACGAGGTCGCCAAGCGCAGCGGCGTGTCGACCGCGACGGTGTCCAGGGTGATGGCCGGCGGCAAGGGTTTCTCAGCGGCCACCAGGGAGCGGGTCCGCGCGACCGTTGCCGAGCTGGGCTGGGTGCCGAGCGGGCCCGCCCGCGGCTTGGCGTCGCGGCGGACCGGCATCGTGGGCCTGATCTTTCCCGACCTCGGCCGGTCAGGCGAGGCCGAGGAGGAGTCGCCGCTCTACGTGGACCAGGTGATCCGGGGTGCCGAGCGCGCGGCGACGTCGGCGGGCGACGCGGTGCTGATCGCGGCGACGCAGACCGCCTCCGGCCGCCAGCTCGCGCTGTCGGTCGCGGGCAAGGTCGACGGGCTGGTCGTGCTCGCCCGCAGCCTGCCTGACGAGGACATCGTGGCGATATCGCGCAGCGTGCCGGTCGTAATGCTGGCCTGCCGCCTCGGCCGCGGTGGGCCGGACTTCGTCGGCGCCGATAGCCGCGGCGGGTCGCGCGCGATCACGTCCCACCTGATCGAGGCGCACGGCCACACCGACCTGGCGTTCCTGGCCGGGCCCGAGCGGTCGCCGGACTCCGAGGAGCGGTTCGCCGGGTTCTGCGACGCCCTGCTGGCTGCGGGCTTGCCCGCCCCCGGTGCGCCGGCGGCCACGGGCGACTTCACCGAGGCCGGCGGCAGGCAGGCCATGAGCGCCTTGCTCGCGCGGGGGCGCCGCCCGCGCGCCATCGTGTGCGGCAACGACGAGATGGCGATGGGCGCGCTGATCGCGTTGCGGACGGCGCGGCTGCGGGTGCCCGCGGACGTCGCCGTGACCGGGTTCGACGACATCGCGGCGGCACGGCACGTCACGCCCGCGCTGAGCACGGTCCGCCAGCCGATGCGCGAGCTCGGCGAGCGCTCGGTGCGGCTGCTGCTCGACCGGATCGGAGCGCCGGACGCTGGCCGGCGGAGCGTCGTGCTCCCGACCGAGCTGGTGACCAGGCGAAGCTGCGGCTGCACGATCCGCTCGGGGCCGCGCGGGGGCCAGGCGAGCGAGCCGGAGGCACCGAGCGAGCGGGAGACAGACCGTGAGCAGCCGGGCTGATCTCCCGGCCACCGACGGCGGCCAGGGCCGGGGCGCGGCCGCCGACGGCAGGGACGCGGCCGTGCGCGCCGACTGGGAGGAGCGGATCTACCGCCGTTCCGCCGACCCTGGCGCCGACAGCCCACTCGCTGCCGGCCGTCACCTCGGCACCGGTGGTCAGCTCGCGCTGGCCAAGCCGGCCAGCGTGCACGCGACCCCGCGCGCCGGGCATATCGAGCTCACCTGGGATCGGGTTCCCGGGGCGGCCGGGTACGTGATCGAGCGCACCGAACGCGGGGACGCGCCGCTGATCATCCGGCACGGTGGCAGCGACGTTCCCGCCGTCGCCGGGCCGCCGTTCGCCGATACCGGGCTGGCGGACGGGCCGCAGTACAGCTACCGGGTCGGCGCCGTGGCCGGAGCCGAGTACCCGGTCTGGTCCTGGTCCGAGCCGGTCGGCGCCAGGACGGCGACCGGGCCGGTCGGCCCGGTCGCGGTCAGCGTGGACGCCTCGTCGGACGACGGCCGCCTGGACCGCGTCTGGCGGATGATCGGCTCCGAGCGGCTGTCGCAGCTGAGGCCGGGTGACGACGCTGGTGACGGCGAGGCGGGTGACGGCGCGGCCCGTGGCGCTGCTCCGGGCGGCGGCGAGCCCGGCGACGCTCAGATCGCCCTCGAGTTCGCCGACGCGCTGCGGCTCGCCCGCACCGAGCTCGGGGCCACGATGGTGCGGGCGCACGCGATCCTGCACGACGGCAACGGCGTCGTCGCCGTCGGCCCGGGCGAAACCTTGCGCTTCGACTTCGCCCGGGTCGACGCCATCTTCGACCGGCTGCTCGAGATCGGCCTGCGTCCGGTCGTCGAACTGTCCTTCATGCCGGCCGCCCTGGCACGAGACCCCGGCCAGACCGTGTTCACCTACCGCGGCATCATCTCGCCGCCGAGAGACTGGGCCCAGTGGCGGCTGCTGGTGTCCGAGCTCGCCGCGCACCTGGTCGGCCGGTACGGCATCGACGAGGTCGCTCGCTGGGCGTTCGAGGTATGGAACGAACCGAACCTCGAGGCGTTCTGGTCCGGCACCCGGCAGGAGTACCTGCGGCTGTACGACGAGGCGGCACGGGCGGTCAAGGCGGTCGACCCGCGGCTGCGTGTCGGCGGGCCCGCCACG
>DASPZH010000144.1:0-13025 GCA_035636335.1 Streptosporangiaceae bacterium | reverse complement strand
TGGAGTACGACGACGAGCGTTCGGGCACGTTCGACCCGCTGCGGCTGGTGCCTGACGACAAGGTCATCGTGCTCGGCCTGGTGACGACGAAGACCTCGCGGGTCGAGTCGGCCACCGAGATCGCCGGCCGGGTCCGGCAGGCGGCCAGCCTGGTCGGAGCCGGCCGGCTGGCGGTCAGCCCGCAGTGCGGGTTCGCCACGTCAGCCGCGGGCAATGCGATCACGCCGCAGGCCCAGCGGGCCAAGCTCGCGCTGCTCGCCGGGATCGCGCGCGACCTGCTCGCCGGCTGACGGCGATGCCCGGCGGGCCAGACGACCTCGAGCTGGCCAGGCACGGAGATCCGGCCGCGTTCGTCTGACCGCCATTTCTGCTCCTACCGTAGTGGTATAGTTAAGGCGTGCCTCGCGGAAACCCGTCACCGAAGCTCGCCATCACCGTCGATCCCGACGTGCACGCTCAGGTCGTCGCAGCGGCCCGGGAGGAGGGGATCAGCGTATCCGCGTGGATGACCAGCGCGGCGCGGCGCACATTGCGAATCAGGGACGGGCTCGCGGCGGTCGCTGAGTGGGAAGCAGAGAACGGCCCGCTGACCGATGAGGAACTCCAGTCCGCGCGCCGCCGGGTCCACGCCGAGCAACCGCAGCGCCGGTCGGCATGAACCCCGTCGTCTATGACGCCGGAGCCCTGATTGCCGCGGACCGCAACGCGCGGCAAGTCTGGGCGGACCACCGGGTCCGCCTCGAGGCCGGGATCATCCCCGTCGTGCCAGCGCCTGTCGTCGCCCAGGCCAGCCGCTCCCCAGCCCAGGTCCAGCTCCGCAGGCTGCTCCGCGGCTGCGACGTCGTTGCCCTGACCGAGCACGCAGCCCACGCGGCCGGACATCTCCTCGGCCAGGCCGGCACCAGCGACATCGCTGACGCCGCCGTCGCCCTCGCGGCAGCCGACCGGCACGCCGACGTCGTGACGAGCGACCTCGACGACATCAGGCGCCTCCTCCAGGCTGCCCGGTCGGCCAGCCGAATCATCGCCGTCTAGCAGGGCGATGTGGCCGTGGCTGGACCGCGCGCGGCTCGGGCGCAACGAGCGTGAGAGTGGTGACATGTCCATTCCGCCGCCACGACGAGTACGACCGCCGGCGCGCGTGACCGCTTCCGCCGGAGGCCGGCCGGGCCAGGGGGCTCAGTGCTCCCCGCGGAAGATGTGGCGGCACTCCCTGGCCGCGTAGTAGACGAGGAGATACCCCGCCGCCGGGTCGGCCTGCCACCAGCCCGCGAGCGCGTTGAGCAGCAGGCCGGCCAGGACGGCGGTCGCCAGGATGCCGTCGACCAGCGTGACCCGGCCCTCGGTGGACAGGACCGGGTTGCCGAGCGCCTTCCCGGTACGTGCCTTGCCGTAGGCGAGCGCGAACATGGCCGCCGCGGTGATCGCGGTCCAGGCGATGCCGGTCACCGAGTGACGCGGCCGGTACCCGGCCACCAGCACCCAGGTCGACTGGACGCTCAGGTAGACGGCGAGCGCCGCGAACGCGGCGCCGATCAGCCGCAGTGCCCGCCGCTGCCGGCCGGTGCCGGTGCCCGACAGCTCCCAGATGACCACGGTGGAGGCGCCGATCTCGATCAGCGAGTCCAGCCCGAACCCGGCCAGCGCGACCGACCTGGCGGTGATCGCCGCGTACCCGAGCACGACGATGCCGACCGCGTTCCATCCCAGCGTCACGTACTCCAGCGCGAACCCGCGGCGCAGCAGCGCCCGGCGGGAGGCATCTGCGGGGAAGGCCACCCAGGCAGTGTGCCAGCCCGCCGCGGCCAGGACCTGGCTGGGCCTGGCCGGGACCGCGATGCCGGGCTTCAGGCGGTGGCCCGGGGCCCTAGCCGATCCCGAGCTGGGCGGCCCAGCGCCTGACGCACTCGGCGAAGTAGGCGTCGCGGTCGCCGGGACTGGTGCCGATCACGTTCTCGAACTGCCCGAACAACTCGAGCGACACGGTTCCGAGCAGCCCGGCCCAACCCATCAGGCCGGCCTGGATCGCCGCGTCGGTAACCTCGGCGGGCAGCGCCGCGCGGACCGGGGCGAGCGCCGCCCGGCCAGCCGGGCCGACCGAGGCGCAGGCCGGTTCCGGTATCTCGACTCCGCGCGCGGCGCCATCCGCAACGATCTTTACCAGCAGGTCCGTGACCCGGCTGGCCGGGCCGATCGTGTCGGCCGGCGCGACGTACCCGGGCACCGGCGACCCGTAGATCAGCGCGTACTCGTTCGGGTTGGCCAGGGCCCAGCTCCTGACCGCCCGGCATATCACCGACCAGCGGCCGGACAGGTCGGCGCGGTTCACGGCGGCCTCGGCGGTCTCGGCCGCCGCGCCGAGCGAGTCGTAGGCGTCGATGATCAGCCTGGTCAGCAGGTCGTCTCGGCTAGCGACGTAGCGGTAGACCGCCGACGAGGCCATGCCGAGGTCGCGGGCGACGGCCCGCAGGCTCAGCGCTGCCGCGCCGTCCGTTGCCAGGTGCCGCCGGCCCGCGTCGAGAATCTCCCTGGTGATCTCGGCGCGGGCCCGTTCGCGCGCGGTCCTCGGCACCGACCGCGCGGCGCTGCCCGGGCGGCCGCCCTCACCAGGCGTTCCGCCTGGCCTGGCCGCTCCGTTGCTGTTGCGCACTCCCGCATCCTGTCACAGAACAAGAGCGGGGGCAACAAAACAGAGCAGTGCTCTTGACAAGTGGGCCTGCCCGGCCGCATGCTGGATGTTGTGAGAGCACTGCTCGCAACTGCGAGCGCCTCACGCGGAGGAGCGAAAGATGACTTACAACCAGACCGGCCGCGGTGCCGGGGACTCACGCGAACTGCATGTCGTCGTCGGTGCCGGTGCCATCGGCAGCGGCATGGCGCGGGCGCTGGCCAGCCAGGACCGCCGCGTCCTGGTCGTCACCAGGTCGGGATCGGGCCCGGACGGCGTCGGCGCCGAGCGTGTCGCCGCCGACGCCGCCGACGCGACGGCGATGGCCGAGCTGGCCCAGGACGCCGCCGCCATCTACAACTGCGCCAACCCGCCGTACCACCGGTGGCCCGAGCTGTGGCCGCCGATCGCGGCGTCCCTGCTCGGCGCCGCCGAGCGCAGCGGCGCGGTGCTCGTCACGATCTCGAACCTGTACGGCTACGGGCCGGCCCGCGTCTCGCAGGGCAGCGGCGGCTACGACACCGCCCGTCCGATGACCGAGGACACCGCGCTCGCGGCCACCGGTCGGAAGGGCGCCGTACGCGCCCGGATGTGGCGCGAGGCGCTGGCCGCCCACCAGGCGGGCCGGGCCAGGGTCGTCGAGGTCCGCTCGAGCGACTACGTCGGGCCCGGTGCGCAGAGTGTGCTGGGCGACCGGGTCGTTCCGAACGTGCTGCGCGGCAAGCCGCTGTCCGTGCTCGGCCGGACCGACCGGCTGCACACCTGGACGTGCACCCAGGACGCGGTGCGGCTGGCCGCGGTGGCGGGCAGCGACCCCAGGGCCTGGGGCCGGGCCTGGCACGCCCCCTCGGGGCCGCCGCGCACGCAGCGCGACGCGGTGGGCGACCTCGCCCGCGTCGCCGGCGTGGCGCCCGTCCCGGTGCGGGCGGTGCCGGCCGTCGTGATCCGGGCGGCTGGCCTGTTCTCGCCGCTGATGCGCGAGCTGGGGGAGACCTGGCACCAGTTCAGCGAGGACTTCGTGATGGACTCCTCGGCGGCACAGAAGGTATTCGGGCTAGAGCCGGCGCCGTGGGATGGCGTGCTCGCCTCGGTCCTGCGCTCCTACGGCTGGCCGGGTGCCGGCCTGAGGCGATGATGATCGCGGCGCTCGTCTGCTCGCCTAGGCTCGCATTGAGGCTCAGGAGGCAACAGACATGTCTGAATCCGGGCGAACCGGCACCCGTCCGTGGCTGTCCCGGCTGGTCAAGGCCGTCGCAGCGGCGGCGTTCGTGCTGCCGCTCGCGGCGGCGGGTCAGGGTCCCGCCCGGCCCGCGACCCACGGGACCGTCGCGGCGGCTGGGCCGGCGGCCCGCGGTGCCGCGGCGGCGCGCGGAGTCCAGGCGGTCGCCGCGGGCGACTCGCCGCCGGGGTTCTGGTACGGGACCGACAGCTTCGCGATGCCGGTCACCGGCACGGGCCCGTACAAGGAGCCGGTGATCGGGGGCAACTACGGCGGGTACATCGGCATGGCCGGGAACTGGGCGCACTGGCAGGGCTGCGGCGGCGAGCTGGTCTGGTCGGCCACGAACGCCAGCCAGGCGGCCGCCAACTTCTCGACCTACCACAAGGGCGTGGGCACCGCCGCGTACTGGTTCATGGCCGGGCCGGGAGTCGACCCGAACTACGACGGCACGGTGGCCGAGGCGAAGCGGTGGGGCCAGCGCCAGGCGGCGCGCACGCTGGCCGACATGCACGGGGCGGAGAACTACCCGGTGGTCTGGATGGACGTCGAGCTGCCGGGGAACGCGCCCCGGTTCACCCCGGCACCGGACAACGGGTGGAACGCCGTCTACACCTCGCCGTGCAGCGGACAGGTCAAGACCCAGCACATCGCCCCCGGCATCGACCGCGGCGTCCTTGACGGCTTCGCCGCCTACCTGACCGCGCACTCCAGCTACAAGGCCGGCGTCTACTCCGCGCCGCCGGTCTGGACCGCCATCTTCGGCACCGGCAGCGCGTCGAAGATCCCGGGCCTGTACGAGTGGACCTACACCGCCGACACGAGCAGCCTCACCCACCACCCGTCGGCCTGGTGCCTGAAGTCCACGTCGACGTGCGCGCATTTCTTCGGCGGCCAGCACAGCGCAGACGCCACCGCGCTGATGTGGCAGTGGTCGGGCGGCGGCGGGACCAGCAACGGCTACGGCGACTTCGACCAGATCGACGGCGCCAGGACGCCCTAGTCCGACCCCGGGCCGCCACTGACCCGCTAAGCGGAGCGTGTCGCCCGGGGCGAGCACCGGGGCGTCGACCGTGACCGTCTGCGGGTACTTCAGGCCCGCGCCGGTGTTCAGCACGACCACCCGCTCGTCTCCTGACAGCCAGCCTGACTCGCGGAGCTTGCGTACGGCGCTGAAGCAGGCGGCGCCCTCGGGGCAGATGAAGCACCCTTCCAGGCGCCCCACCTCCCGCTGGTCGGCCAGCAGCGCCTCGTCGTCCACGGCGACCGCCGTCCCCCCGGTCGCGTAGAGGGCGTCGAGCACGAGGAAGTCGCCGAGCGGCTTGGGCACGGTGAGGCCGAAGGCCACGGTCCTGGCGTCCGGCCACGGCTCGCAAGCTCGGGCGCCGCGCGCGAACGCCGCCACGACCGGCGCGCAGCCGCTGGCCTGGACGGCCACCAGACGGGGCAGCTCGCCGCGAATCCAGCCGAGGTCGCGCAGCTCGAGCATGGCCTTGTAGATGCCGATCATCCCGACACCGCCGCCGGCCGGATAGACGATCACGTCGGGCGGATGCCAGCCGAGCTGCTCGGCGATCTCCAGGCCCATCGTCTTCTTGCCCTCCACCCGGTACGGCTCCCGCAGCGTGGCCACGTCCTGGTAACCGGGCCGGTTAGCCAGCGCGGTGCCGACCAGCCTGCCCGCATCCCCGATCAGCCCGTCGACCAGGTAAAGCTCGGCGCCGGCGGTGGCGCACTCGGCCCTGGTGATGGCCGGGGCCCCGGTCGGCATCACGATCAGGCTGCGGATACCGGCCCGAGCGGCGTAGACCGCCCAGGCGGCGCCGGCGTTCCCGTTGGTCGGCATGGCCACCCCCGTCACGCCGAGCTCGGCCGCGCGTGACACGCCGACCGCGGCGCCGCGCGCCTTGAACGTACCGGTCGGGATGAGGCCCTCGTCCTTCATCAGCAACCGGGGGACGCCAAGCGCCCGGCCGATCCGCGGCAGGGCCAGCAGCGGCGTCATGCCCTCGCCCAGGCTCAGCACCCGGCCGGCGCTGCCTACCGGGAGCAGTTCGTGATATCGCCACAGGTCGGGCGGGCGAGCGGCGATCTTGGCCGGGCTGACCGCGGCCGCTACCCGGTCGGTGTCGTAGCGGGCCAGCAGCGGCGATCCGCACGCGCAGGTGCCCTGCACGCGGGCGGCGTCGTGGCGGTCGCCGCATCGCGCGCACTCCAGGTGGGACAGGGCCGAGTACATCATGCGGTCGCCATCGCCCCGGGACCATGCCCGGTCAGATGGCAGGTGACTGGCGTTTTCACAGCGAAAGGCCTGCTTCGAGATGCGCGATGGCCTGGTCGATCAGGGAAGCGAGGTCGGCGTCAGGATCGTCGGCCATCGCGGCAAGCACCGCCATCATGGCTCCGACGACTGCCCCGGCCACGGTGCGGACGGCGAAGTCGTCGGGACGGCGCCCGGAGCGCTCGGCCATGGCGCCGGCCAGGAGCTGCATGGCCTTGGCGAACTGGTCGAGCATCGCCGCGCGCAGCCTGGGGACCGACAGGACAAGCGCGACCCGCTCCCGTTGCTCGGCTCGCTGCTGCGCGGACATATCCGCGAACAGCGCCGCGAACGCGGCGCGCACGGCTGATACCGGGGGCAGGTCAGGTGGCTGCGCCTGGTACGCGATCAGCGGATCGTAATCGTCCTGGAGCACCACGTCTTCTTTGGTCGGGAAGTACCGGAAGAAGGTGGTCTCGGAGACGTTGGCCGCTTCGATGATCTGCTCGATAGTGGTGGCGTCGTAACCCTGCTCGCGGAACAGCCGCAGCGCGTGGGTCTGTATCGCGGCGCGGGTCTGTGCCTTCTTGCGTTCCCGCAGGCTCGGCCTGGCCTGGTCAGGGTTCGCTGACACGCGCGGCAACTCTCATGGGTGGCTCGGATCGCTCTCGGGCTGCGGGCCGGTGCAGGAAGGTCAGCGTCAGGATAACGCCCGCGGCGGCGATCCCGGCCGAGACCAGCAGCGACGCGTCCATGCCATGCACGAAGGCAGCCCGGGCCGAGTGGCTGAGCGAGGGCGATCTCAGGTGGCTGGCGACGGCCAGGCCGGTCAGCGCGGACAGCGCCATGACCGTGATCCCGGCCCCGGCCAGCCCCATCAGCAGCCGGGCGACCAGGAAAACGCCCGGCGACGGCGCGTAGGCGCACAGCGCCGACCCGGCTCCGAAGGCGGCCAGCGAGGCGAGCATCACCTTCTTGCGGCCGTAGCGGTCACCGATCAGGCCCGCGGGCAGCACCCCCCGCGGCGAGCAGCAGCAGGTAGCCAGAGGAGAACCACTCCAGGCCTGACTCCGAGGCATGCAGCGCCTTCGCCAGCGTCGGCAGGGCCACCGAGAGGACGGTGCCGTCCAAGGTCACCGCCAGGACACTCAGGCTGACCGCTCCCAGCGCCCACCACCTGCGCGATCCGGTATCCGGCATAGTGGTAACCTCCGAATAGAAGTTACCACTATTTATGGGTAACCAACACGAGATGACAGGAGACAGCGCAATGGCAGAGCACATGCCCGGCGATCCGGACGCTGACGACCGGTTCGTGCGGCTTGACGATGGCGACATGCACGTCGTGGAGGACGGCAAGCCAGGCGCGCCCGCGCTGCTGCTGATCCACGGTTCTGCCGCCTCGCTGGTCTGCTGGGACCTGGTGGTCCCGGCCCTAGCAGGCGCCTACCGTGTGATCCGTGTCGACCTGCTCGGCTGCGGAAAATCGACCACCCCCGCCGGTGGGTACGACGCCCCTACTCAGGCACGCCGGGTCGGTGCCGCCCTGGACACGCTCGGCGTGAGCAGGGTGACGGTGATCGGGCATTCCTCGGGCTGTACGGTGGCCACGGCACTGGCCGAGCAACGGCCCGGCGCGGTGGCGGGCCTGGCGCTCATCGACTTCGGCCCCAGCCTGGACGCCAAGACCCCTGAGCGCCTGCTCCTCCGTCTCCTGCTGACCCGGTTTCCCGGGCGGCTGCTGTGGCGCCTGCGAACTGAGGCCAGAATCCGCAAGGCCGCCCGCGTCGGCTTCACCCGCCCGGTGGACATCCCCGACGCCTTCATTGAGGATGCGCTGAGAATGACACACCGGGCCTTCGTGGGAACGGTGCGCGCCCCCCTGACCTACCTCGGGCAGCGGAGCCTCCCCGACCGGCTCACCGTGCTGGGCCTGCCGCTGCTGGTGATCTTCGGCACTGAGGACCAGCGCTGGCCTTCCTCGGGGGCTGCCGCCTACCGCGCCGTGCCCGGCGCCCGCATCGAGCTGCTGCCGGGCGTGGGACACACCCCGATACTGGAAGACCCGCAAACGACCGGCAAACTGCTGCTGGACTTCGCCGCAGCCGCCGCGCACCCCAGCTGACAGCGCCCCGCTACCGCCGTCCCCGTTCCCGGCCTGACAGGACATTCGTACAGAACTTCAGGAGAGTGCAGACCCGGTCACTGCCCTTCAACTGGTCGCAGATAAGCGAGTCCGCTCACCACGGCCCTTGATCATGTCAGCGAGCGGGAACGCGCCAAGGGCAAGGGAACCTACACGCCGGTAGGTTCTCCGGGATACACCCAGACCGATGACGACAGCGGAGAAGCAGACACCGTGAGCGGCAAGGAAATGCCCCTGCAGGGCGGGAACATGAGCAGCGGCGTCGTCCGGATCGGCGACACTGTCCGCCGCCCGGCGGGACCCTGGACGCCGGCGGTCCACGCCCTGCTCGGTTACCTGCACACGGTCGGCTTTCACGGCGCACCGCGGCCCCTGGGCATCGACGAGCACGGACGAGAGATCCTCACCTTCATCCCCGGCACTGTCGCCTGGCCAGGCAACTTCATCCTGCTCGACCCCGATGACCGCCTCCGGCGCGTCGCGCGCCTCATCCGCGAGTTCCACGACGCCGTCACGGGTTTCCGCGCGCCACCGGATGCCCAGTGGCAGGTCCTCATCCCCGCCGAGGGAACCGGCATCATCGCCCACCACGACCTGGCCCCATGGAACCTCATCATCGGCCGGCAACTATGGGCGTTTGTCGACTGGGACACCGCGGGCCCTGGATCCCGGCTCTGGGATGTCGCCTACGCCATGCACGGCTTCGTGCCCCTCAGCGCCAACCACGCCACCAGCACGGCAGCCCCGTCCACCGGATGCGCCTGTTCGCTGACGCCTACGGCCTCACCCAGGCGCAACGACAACAACTCGTCCCCATGCTGGCCGCCGCGCCGGCACGATGCACGCTTTCCTCGCCCAGCAGGCAGCCAGCGGCACCCAGCCGTGGACCCGGCTATGGCAAGAAGGCCACGGCGATGCCTGGCGAGCTGACACCGAGTACATCGCCCAGCGAGACGACAAGTGGCAGCAGGCACTTCTCGGATAAGAGGCCACTCTCACGCCGGGAGCGACCGGCCGAAGGATGCGCACTCCGGGCCCGGTGTTTCGCCTGGCTGTGATCTCGCCCGGCAGGGGTGACGTTTGGATCGTGTTGCGCGGGGAGCATGGCCGCATGGTTATGCAGTCGCAGGTCAAGCCACTCAAGATGGCGGCCGCTGCTCTGGTCGCGGGCGTCGTGGCGATGCTTGCCGCGTGCAGTTCGGCCACGAGCAGCAGCTCGGGCGGCACTGCCGCCCCGCGCCCGACCAGTTCGTCGGCGCATTCCGGATCGCCGATGGCGAACCAGGGCACGTGCCAGCATGTCGACTCGCTGCGCACGTCCCTGGAGAACCTGACGCACCTCCAGCTGAACGCCAGTTCGGCCGGGAAGATCAGGACCGACCTGACCAGTATCCAAACCCAGCTGACCGCGGTGAAGGGCGAGGGCAGCAGTGCGTTCTCGAGCCAGATCAGCCAGCTCTCCGCCGCCCTGAAGAAGGTCGAGAAGGCGGCGACCGGCCTGTCGGCCAACCCGTCTGCCACGCAGGTCCAGGCGATCATCACGGCGCTCGGCGGGCTGAAGGACACGTCGAAGGCGACGGTCTCCGAGCTGAACGCGATGTGCCCGAACTCGTAGCGGCTCAGGCGTCTAGCGCGCCAGGCTAGTCGCCCGCGTTCGGGTGGTCGCTCGCTCTCCGCTGTTCGCCCGCGCCCGTCACGCCGTCAGCCCTTCACCTTCGCGATGACCTCTCGGCGAAGGCGTTCAGCGCTCCGATCTTGTCCGCCAGCGGCTGGGTGTCCGGCTCGGTGGTGTAAGGCCACCGGAAGCCGACGATCACGTCGGTGACGCCCTGCTCCTCCAGCCGCCGGACCCCGTCCACGCTGAACGCGTCCATGGAGATCACGTGCACCTCGAACGGCCGGTCCGCGGTCCCCTCCTCGCGGCGCAGCCCGGCGAGCCTGGCCAGCAGCCCCGGCAGATGGGCCGGGTCGCCGCCGCCATGCATCCAGCCGTCGCCGATCCGCGCCGCCCGGCGCAACATCGCGTCGCCGTGGCCGCCGAGCAGGATCGGAATCGGCCGCGTAGGTACCGGCGAGAGCTTGACGGGCGGGATCTTCAGCAACTCGCCGTCGTACCCGTAGTAGCCGCCGGCCGCCAGCCCGCGGATGATGTCGATCGCCTCGTCCATCCGCCGGCCCCGGCGCTGCCACGGCACGCCGAGTATGTCGTAGTCCTCGTGCCACGGGCTGGTCCCGACGCCCAGCACCAGCCTGTTCCCGGTGAGCACGGCCGTGGACGTGGCCTGCTTGGCGACCAGCACCGGATGGCGTACCGGCAGTTTCAGCACGAACGTCACGAACCGCAGCTTCTGCGTCACCGCGCCCAGAGCCGGGATCAGCGAGAACGGCTCGAGGAACGGCTTGCCGTCGAGGAACTCGCGGGTCCCGTCCGGGCTGTACGGATACGTGCTGGTCGCGTGCTCGGGGTAGCAGATGCTGTCGGGGATGACCATCGAGTCGTAACCGGCCGCCTCCGCGGCGCGCGCCAGCGGGGGGTAGAACGACGGGTCGGTCATCGACTCCGCGTAGGAGAAGCGCACGGGACCTCCGGCGGTCGGCTCAGGCCCGATCCTGCCAGCCCGCTCGCACCTCGGCCAGGTCGCGAGTCACGAAGCTGCCCATCCCGGCCGGGAGCGCCGCCCGCAGATCGGGCCCGAGCTGGCCGCCCACCTCGGTAAGCTGCCGTGCCAGGCTCTGCGCGGCCGCCAGCAGGCGGCCGGGATCGAGGTCGGCGACGGTGGAGTCCATCCCTGCCGGCATGCACCGTGGCGCGAAGTCCAGGATGCTGGTGAGGCCGTACTGCGGGTTCGGGACGTCGCAGCGGGCGGCCCAGAGCCGCCAGAGCTGGATCTGGGCTTCGTGCAGCCGCTGGAGCGCCTCCCATGCCGACCCGCGGCGCAGGTACTTGCCCAGGTCGGCCAGCGCGCACCAGCCTCCGAACGCCCACTCGCGTGCCTGTTCCGGTGTCACCGGGTGCTGCTCGAACGAAGCGGCGATCCGCTGGTCGGGGTCATGGAGCACAACCTCGTCGCGGACCGGGCCGACCGTCTGCGATGCGGGGATGACGACGAGGTCGACCTGGCATCGGTCGGCGTACTGGGCGAAGATCCGCTCGTGCGCCGTCGTGAGCCCAGGGATCTGATGGTGGTAGCTGTCCACGAGATCGCCGAGGCCGTCCACCGCGCCGCGCACGTCCGTGAGGGCCGCGTCGAACGCGGCGTCCCTGACGCCCATCCCCATATCCAGGTCGGACAGGCGGTCAGCCGCGCCGCGGCCGACCGAGCAGGCGATGACCAGCCATCTGATCCGGTCGTCCGACTCGCACACCCGCAGCAGCTTCCGCAGCAGCGCTCGCTGCCCGTCTAGCTCGGCGGGCAGCCGCTCGATCCACTCACGACCAGGTGACTCCATCACGCCATCATGCATGTCACGGCGGGGAGCGCGGGGCGGACCACTGTTCCGGCCCACCGGTACGCGCTGGCCGACTTCGGCCTGACCGGCGGGCAGGTCGACGAGCGGTTCGCCGGCTACCTCCGATCGGCCCACTCGACGCCGAGAATGGCGTAGCGGAACTCGTCGGCCCATTCGCGCTTGGCCCACATGCTTTCGCGCAGGTGGCCCTCGCGGCGCATGCCGAGCCGTTCGAGCACCCGAGCGGACGCCGCGTTCCGCGGGTCGCAGCCGGCCGTCACCCGGTGCTTGGCGCGCGCGCCGAACAGGTAGCAGAGCAGCGCGCGGGCGCCCTCGGTGGCGTAGCCGCGCCCCTGGAACTGGGGGCGGAGCGTGAACCCGATCTCGGCCTGGCGCGGGTCGTCGGCATCCGTGCCCGACGCGCAGTCGCCGATGAGTTCATTGGTCGAACGCAACGTCATCGCGAACTGAAACCACTCGCCTGGCGTGTCCGGATGCTCGTCATGCAGATCCGAGATCATCCGCTCGCCGTCGGCCAGCGGGTAGGGCGCGTCCCAGCTCTGGTAACGGGCCACATCGGGGTCCGACCGGTAGGCGACGAAGATACCGAGGTCGGCGGGCGTGAACCGGCGCAGCGCGATCCGGTCCGACACCAGCTCGGTGAAGTGCTCGTCGGGCACGACGTCGCTCAGCCGGGGGCCGGCGGGCCGACGTGCTCGTCGAGCCAGGCGGTCAGCGGCCGGGAGGCGGCCAGGAACTCCCTGATCCGGTCGGCGGCGGCCCGCGTGCCCAGCCAGGCCTCGACCGGCCATTCGCGGAACGCGGCCAGGCCCTTGTGCCTGAGCAACTCGATCCGCGGATGATCAGCCGGGTAGCCGCGGGGCGCCGACTTGAGTACCTCGTGGCCGATCAGGGTGACGTCCTGGCCGGCGAGCGCGGCGGTGATCCGGGCCAGCTCGGCGCCGCCGACGTCGTCGTCCGCCACGCCCTGCCGGTATCGGGTGAGCTGGTCGGGGGCCAGGTGGAACATGCCGTTACCGGCCGCGAGGCCGGCCGCCGACAGCCTGACGTAGGCCGACCCGACCATCGCGCCGATCTCGGTCTTGTACGGGGACTTGTCCGCGCTGAACCGGATGTCGCGGTGCGGCCGGAAGATCTTCGCCGGCCCGAAGTCGGCGGCCAGCTCGTCGGTGAGCTGCGCCATGGGCTCGAGCACGGCCTCGTCGTAGACCGGCCGGTGCGCGGTCCAGTACGCCTTGGTGTTCTCGCGCTCCAGGCCCTC
>DASPZH010000143.1:0-5843 GCA_035636335.1 Streptosporangiaceae bacterium | reverse complement strand
AGCGCCCGCACGGCCAAGGGGTGCGACAGGTAGGAGGCCGTGAACCCGCGGGCGTACCTGGCGTTCCACCTGAGCCGGTCGGGGTGCCCGGCCAGGTCAGGCTGCACGGCGGCCATGCCGAGCACCCTACCGGCTGGTGCCACCGAAGGATCAGACCCGGCGCCAGCGGGCCTCGCAGAGCCCGTACACCCCGAAGATGAATACGCCGAGGGCCACGATCAGCAGCAGGAACTCGCCGAAGGCCTGGTGCCGCAGCGCGAGCAGGGCCTTGTCGAGGCCGCCGGACTTCTTCGGGCTGAACGTGACGGCCGCGTCGATGATCAGCGCGCCGACGATAGCGAACGCGACCCCCCTGGCCGTGGTGCCGATCATGCCGAGGCGCTCCACCACCACGCGGGTCCGGTGGCTCATCTGGCTGGTCCGCAGGTTCTTCATGAACGTGCGGCGGATCCCCTCGGCCACCAGCGTCAGGCCGACGACCACGATGATCAGGCCGACGAGCCCGACCAGCCACTGACCGCCCGAGTGGTGCATGACGGTCGCCGTCAAGTCCTGCTGCTTGCGCGTCTGGTTACTGCTCGTGCCCGAGATCACCGTGAACGTGAGGTAGGCAAGGAAGGCGTAGACGATGGCCCGGACGAGCGACTTCACCCGCGGACCGGCTGCCATGCCCTCGCCGGTGACGCCGAACGCGGCCTCGCTCAGCCGCCACAGCGAGTACCCGGCGAAACCGATGCCGAGCAGCCAGAGCGTCACGAGGCCGTACGACTTGCCTGCCAGCAGCTGCAGCGCGCCCTGCTGGTCAGGCCGGTGCGCGCCGTGACCGAGCGCTAGCTCGATGGCCAGCCAGCCGATCAGGATGTAGATGACACCGCGAGCGGCGAGGCCGATCCTGGCCAGCGCCTTGGCGGCCGGACTCTCTGAGGCACGCCTGGCGTTCATCGACGCGCGCGTCCTCGGGGACGAAATCGATCGCATGACCGGGTGCTGCCTCTCGAGTCGGTGAATCGCTCAGCAACGACTACCCTGGCGAATTGGCTTCATGCGGGCCGGGCAGGCGCCGGTGCCGGCACTACGCTGTGACGATGCCGGTCGTCACGGTGCCCGATCCCGCTCTGGTCGTCCTGGTCGGGCCGTCGGGCTCCGGCAAGTCGACCTGGGCGGCGGCTCGCTACCGGCAGTCCGAGATCGTCTGCTCGGACCGGCTGCGCGGGGTCGTCGGCAGCGGCGAGCAGGATCTGGACGCGTCGGCGGACGCCTTCGCCCTGCTCGACCAGATCGTCGCCGCACGGGTGCGGCGCGGGCTGAACACCGTGGTCGACACGCTCGGCCTGGATCCCGAGCGGCGCCGGGCCCACCGGGAACTCGCGCGCCTGGCCGGCCTTCCTGCGGTAGCCGTGCTGCTGCGCACCGACGCCGCCGAGTGCCGTCGGAGGAACCGTAGCCGCGACCGGCCGGTGCCCGCCGCCGCCCTCGACCGCCAGTTGCGCCGGATGGCCGACGCGGCGAGCCAGGTCGAGGCGGAAGGCTGGCTGGTCGTCGAGCACGCCGACGAGGCCGCGGTCGAGCCGTCGCACACTGCGGGCAGCCAGGCGGCCGCCGCGCGGCAGCGAAGCCGGCCTGCCCGGATGAGCTTCGTGCTGCAGATCTCGCGGTTTGCATGGGGCGAGGATCCGGCGGCCTGGCTCACCGCGATCGCGGCAGCGGCCGCCGAAGCCGGCCTCGACGGCATCGCGCTGATGGACCACCTGATCCAGATACCGCAGGTCGGCCGGGACTGGGAGGCCATACCCGAGCCCTGGGTGACGCTCGGGATGCTGGCCGGGGTGACATCGGGCCTGAGCCTGGGCACCCTGGTCAGCCCGGTCAGCTTCCGGCCGCCAGGCGTGCTGGCCAAGGCGGTGGCGACCCTCGACGTGCTGAGCGGCGGCCGTGCCTTCTGCGGCCTCGGCGCGGGCTGGTGGGAGCGCGAGCACGCCGGGTTCGGGCTGCCCTTTCCGCCCGCCTCCCAGCGGCTCGATGAGCTGGAGGCGGCGATCGAGACGCTACGCGCGCTCTGGCGGCAAGGCACCAGGGCGTACTCGGGCGAGCGGGTATCACTGCCCGAGACGACTTGCTATCCGCGCCCGGTCTCGGCCATCCCGATCATCGTCGGCGGCTCGGGCGAGCGGCGCACGCTCCGGATCGCGGCCACGCTCGGGGACGGCTGCAACCTCCCGGCCAGCCTCGACACGCTCGACCGCAAGCTGGCCGTGCTGCGCGCGCACTGCCAGCGGGCCGGCCGGGACCCTGGTGAGCTGCTGGTCACCGTGCTCGACGTCCCGGTGCTCGGCGCCAACCGCGATCAGGCCGCGGCGACCGTCGAGCGGCTGCGCGGCCGGCTGTCCGCCGCCGCCTACGCGCGGTTGCACCATGCGGGCACGGCGGCCGACCACATCGGCAGATACCGGCTGCTCGCCCAGCGCGGAGTCGGCACGGTCTTCGTCTCGCTGCCCGACCTGAGCGGGCCGGAAGACGTGCTGCGGCTGGCCCCGGTCACGGCCGCCTTCGCCTGACGCACGGCTTGCCCGGGCAGCGACCGGGCGCCCGCAACTGCGTCTTCATGGGCACCACGCCGCCAACGAGGAGCTGTTCGATGCCTCCTGGGGGTGGTCTCGCCGTCGACCGCGATCGTGTCGATGGTCAGGCCGCCGCCGTGAGGCTCAGGTGTCGATGTTCGGGTTCTCGCCGCCGGGCCTGAGCGTCCGCGCGGGCGGCGCGGCGATCACCACGGCCGAGTGCACGCGCAGGTCGGGTCCGATGTGCACGAGTTCGCCCGGGGCCAGCATCCGCCAGCCGCTCTCCCCGTCGAGCCGCTCGGAGGCCACGACCACGCACGGCGCCGCGTCCGGCGCGTGCACCGAGGACATCGAGTTCCTGACGTGCAGGCCACCGGCGGGTCGGCCAGGCCGCTCGAGCACGTGCAGCGCGCGCGTGCCCGGATAGCGCAGCGCCCAGAGTTCGTCCCGGCTGGCGACCACCGCGTTCAGCGCCGCCACGGGCAGGTTCGCGGCGATCCACGTCGCCGCGGCGGTGATCCCCGCCGCCACGTCGCCGCCGTGCGCGTCGGCCTGCTGGGTGATGAGGGCGCAGTAGCGCTCGGAGTCGGTGTCACCGAGCACCAGGCGACGGTAGGCGCCGAGCTGGGCATCGATCCGCCACAGCTCGCCAAAGCCGCCGTTGTGGGCCATGATCCTGCCGTCCATCGCGAACGGGTGCGTGTTCGCCGTGGTGCGGCCGCCCGTCGTCGCCAGGCGAACGTGCGCGACGAATGTCGCCGACTCGGCTTGCTTCGCCTCGTGGATGAAGTCCTCGTCGGCGAACGCCGGCTCGGGCTGCTTGTCGAGCACGGGCGACCCGCCCGAGTCGAAGAAGCCGATCCCGCTGCCGTCGACGTTGCGCCTGCTCTGCGCCGCGATCGAGTCGGGCGCGTCGAGCAGCCAGAAGGTCGCGCGGACCCGGGCGGTCCCGGCGGTCAGCCCGAACAGCCGGCACATCGCTACCCCCGATCCAGCCCGAGCAGCGCCGCGGCGTTGTGGTAGCAGACGCCGCGCAGCCAGTCGTCGCCCAGGCCGAGCCCGGCCAGCGCCTCAAGCTGCCGCAGGTACGGGTAGGGAATGTTGGGGAAGTCGGTGCCTAGCAGGATGCGGTCGGCCAGCGCCGCGAGCCTGGGCCGCAGCGCGGGCGGGAACGGCGCGAGGTACTCGAGGAAGTCGGTGAACGCCATCGTCGTGTCCAGGTGCACGCCCGGGTAGCGGCCGGCCAGGTTGAGGAACTCCGTGTACTCCGGTGCCCCCAGGTGCGCGACGATCATAACGAGCCGCGGATGCCGCGCGAGAACCTCGCCGATCGGGCCCGGGCCGGTAAAGCCCCCGGGATGCGGGCCGGAGCCGCAGTGCACCACCGCCGGGACCTGCGCCTCGGCCAGCATCCCCCAGACCGGGTCCAGCCAGGCGTCGCGCGGGTCGTAGCCGCCGACCTGGATGTGCACCTTGAACAGCCGTGCCCCCCGCTCGATGGCGGTCGCGACGTAGCCGACCGCGGCCGGCTCGGGATACAACGTGGCGCTGTGCAGCGCATCCGGGGCCCGCGCGGCGAACCCGGCCGCCCAGGAGTTCAGCCATGCGGCCATGCCGGGCTTGTGCGGGTAGGCCAGCGCGCCGAACCTGCGCACCCCGAACTCCCGCAGCAGCGCCAGCCGCTGCTCCTCTGGCAGCCGGTAGGCGATCGGCCAGGAACCGCCCGGCCTCCCGTCGAAGAAGGCCCACACCTTGGCGAGGACGTTGTCCGGCATGAAGTGGGTATGCACGTCGATCAGGCCGGGCAGCCCGAGCCGCCGCCAGAACGCCGACACCTGCGCAGCCTCGCCCGCCCCGGGCGCGGGCAGCCCCGCGTCCCGGCTCGCCGTACGGGCATCGGGCGCGGGCAGCTCCGCGTCCGGGCTCGCCGCACGGTCATCAGCCACGGCCATCCCCCCAGTCTGACAGCGCCCCCGTTCCCCGCTTCCCCCGCGCCCCGCTTCCCGCGGGCACCTGGCCGCGCGGGACAACGATGAACCCTTGCTGCTGCCAGGACGACTACGGTGGTTCAGCGTTGTCGTCGCCCACCAACCCTGATCGCTGGCGGATATTACCTCTTGCCGCGAAGACTCATTTGCCTCATTCTCACGCCGACTCGTACGTTACTCTGACGGCACGCGCGGCGGCGACGAACATGTGACGCGCTTCCGGCACCGCCAGGCGAGCGGTCTGGCGCGGACATACGGGCACGAGGAGGAGACCACTGAGATGGCGGCTGTCAAGAATGTCCTGATCGTAGGTGGTGGCCCGGCCGGTCTGTGTGCCGCCACGGTGCTGTGCAAGCGCGGGATCGATGTTGAGATCGCTGAGATCAACGCCGACCTCCGGCCGCTTGGTTCAGGACTGTCGATGATGGGCCCTACGCTGCGTGCCCTGCGGATGGTCGACGATGAGGCGCTTGAGCGTTGCATCGATGAGGGATTCGGGCATCATGCGCTGAGTTTCGGCACCGTAGAAGGGCAGATCGTTCAGCGGGTCGAGTTGCCGCGGGCGGCTGGCCCTGAGTATCCAGGCGGCTGCGGCATAATGCGGCCAGTCTTCTGGGGCATGCTCGCCGAGATCGCCGAAAAGGCCGGCGCCCGGATCCGCCTGTCGACGACGGTAGCGACGATTGAGCCCGGCGCAGAGAAGGTCAACGTTACGCTCAGCGACGGTTCCAGGGCCGAGTATGACCTGGTGGTCGGCGCGGACGGGCTGCGCTCCAAGGTGCGCGACCTCGCCTTCCCGGATGTGCCTCAGCCGTTCTTCACCGGCCAGACGGTGTGGCGTATGACACTGCCGCGACCCGACGAGATCAGCGACGGCATCGTCATGTACTACGGGCCACGCAACAAGGTCGGCTGCAGCCCTCTCTCGGACAACGAAATGTACATCTTCGTCGTCGAGAACACGCCCGAGATCACGCGTCCGCCGCAGGAGGAATGGCCTGCGCTGGTCCAGGCCCTGCTCACCGAGTACCGCGGCGTGATCGCCTGGGTGCGTGATCAGGCGACCGACCCAGCGCGCATCGATCGGCGGCCCTTGCATGCCATACTCGTGCCCCGTCCATGGTATCGCGAGCGCGTGCTGCTCATCGGCGACGCCGTGCACGCGGCCACGCCGCAGCTGGCGATGGGCGCCGGGATTGCGATCGAGGACGCGGTCGTACTCGGGGATGTCCTCGGCTCGAACCCTGACCTCGGTGACGCGCTCGCGGCGTTCATGGAGCGCCGCTGGGAACGCTGC
>DASPZH010000142.1:0-3285 GCA_035636335.1 Streptosporangiaceae bacterium | reverse complement strand
CGAGCGCGAGCGACCCGTTGATCCGCATCCGGTCGGGCCGCAGGCTCTCCGCCGGATCGAACCGCTCCTGGCCGGCGAAACGCTCCCCGGGAACGGCGACATCATCGAAGCCGAGCCGGACCGTGACGCTCGCGTTGACGGCGGAGAGCCGCTGGCGGGTCACGGTCAGGCCGGGATGGGCGGCCGCGTCCAGGATCAGCGACACGATGCTGTCCTCCGGGCCGCGCGCCAGGACCAGCAGCAGGTCAATCAGTCCCCAGCCGGTCACCCACGGCGCCTCGCCGTCCAGCCGCCACCCGCCGGCGGAGGGCCGCGCGCGCAGCAGGGGCGGCCCGGGGATCAGGCCGGTGAGGGCGATGCCGCCACGTACCTCGCCCTGGCAAGCCGGGCCGAGCCACCGGTCACGCAGCGCCGCGGGGGTACCTTTGGCGGCCAGCGTCATGACCAGCCCGCGGTGCTGCAGCCAGACGAACGTGGTGGCCAGGCAGCCGCTGGCCAGTTCCTCGACCACCGCGCAGGAGGCCGCCAGGTCCAGGCCGAGGCCGCAGGCCTGGACCGGCACTGGCGCCCCGTACAGGCCCAGCGCGGCGAGCGCGTCGAGGTGGGTGACCGGGAGGACGTCCAGCCGGTCGACCCGCATCGCGTCGGGGAACAGCAGGTCATCGGCGAGCCCGCGGGCCGCCGCGAGGACGTCCCGCGCGGTCGTGGTCATGCGGTCCAGGCCGCCGCGAGCTTGTCCATCGCCGCGTTCAGGCCCGCGTCGGTGACCTGCCGGGCCGGATCGGCCAGGTACCACTCCGCGATCTCCCTGGCGCCCCGCTCGAACGGGATCACCGCCCGCCAGCCGGGCACGATACTGCGCAGTTTGGCGTTGTCGAACACCATCGAGTGCGCCTTGTCACCCAGCAGGCCGGCGCCCCAGTCCGGGTCGGCGGCCGCGATCGCGTCCGACGGCACATGCACCAGGCGCGCCGTCACGTCCAGGGCCGCCGCGAGCGACTCGGCGATCTGGTTCCAGGTGAGCACGTCGTCGGCGGTGATGTGGATGGCCTCGCCTAGGGTCCGCGGGTGGCCGAGCAGCGGGACGAACGCGCGGGCGAAGTCGTCGTGGTGGGTCAGCGTCCACAGCGACGTCCCGTCCCCGTGCACGATCACGGGCTTGCCCGCGAGCATCCGGCCCAGCACCGTCCACCCGCCGTCGAACGGCACCAGCGTCTTGTCGTAGGTGTGCGAGGGCCGAACGATCGTGGCCGGGAACCCCTGCTCCCGGTAGGCCGCCACGAGCAGGTCCTCGCAGGCGATCTTGTCGCGGGAGTACTGCCAGTACGGGTTGCGCAGCGGCGTGGACTCGGTCACCGGCACCCGCGCGGGCGGCGTCTGGTAGGCCGACGCCGAGCTGATGAACACGTACTGGCCGGTCCGCCCGCGGAACAGCTCGATGTCGGTGCGGACATGCTCGGGGGTGAAGGCCACCCAGTCGGTCACGGCATCAAATTCAAGATCTTTAATTTCATCCCGAACGGACTCCGGTTCCCGTATATCCGCCCGCAGCATGGTCACCCCCGGCGGAAGCGGCCGCGCTGTGTTCCGGCCCCGGTTCAGCACGAACAGCTCGATGCCGCAATCGGCCGCGACGCGCGAGCACGCCGAGCTGATGACCCCGCTGCCCCCGATGAACAGAACCCTGAGCTTCGCCATACCCCTAACGCTAAACCGGGATCAATGAGGCGACGGGTGCCGGGGCTCGTAGAGGGGAACTCGGTGCCGTCGGGCAGGCGGATCGCGGCCACCAGGCCCCAGCGCTGATCGGAGACGTCCTGCGCGACCTCGGCTCCCTTGGCACGCAGTTCGGCGAGCGTGGCGTGGATGTCGTCGCACATCACGCCTAGATCCTACGCTCCCGGGAATGATCCGGGCTGGTTACGCCCGGCTGGTTCGTTTAGTAACTTGAGGCCATGGACGACCGGGACGGATCCGCGCGGCGGGCGCGACCACGAGCCGCAGGCTCGTGCTGACATGCACGTCGTTGGCATCGTGCTGCACCCCGAGCGGGACTGCAGCGGGGCGGTCGGGTCGATCCTGGAGTGGGCGGCCCGCCGGGAGATCCAGGTCCTCGGCATCGATACCGAGATCCGCAGGCTGGCCTGCGCCGCCGAGGCCGTGACCGCCGAGGAACTGCGGCGGCGGGCGGACCTGATGGTCAGCCTGGGCGGCGACGGCACCATGCTGCGCGCCATGCGGCTGGCCGACGGGCAGCGTTCCCCGGTCCTCGGGGTGAACCTCGGCAAGCTGGGATTCCTGGCCGAAGTCGACGTGCCCGACCTGGCCGACGCGCTGTCCGCGATCGACAGCCACGAGTTCACCACCGAACCGCGCCTGGCCGTGGACGCTGTCATCGGGGACCAGCTGATCACGGCGTTCAACGACATCGCGTTCGTGCGGTTCCCCGGGCAGAAGACGGCCGCCATCGCGGTGGAGGCCGCGGGCCGCCCGTTCGTCAGCTACGCCGCCGACGCGATCGTGGTCGCGACGCCGACCGGCTCGACCGCGTACAGCTTCTCCGCGGGCGGCCCCATCGTGAGCCCCGCGGTGGAGGCTCTGCTGGTCACGCCAGCCGCCCCGCATTCGGCCTACAACCGCGGGATCGTCGTCTCGGTCGATGACCAGCTGACCCTGAACATCCTGCCGGGCAGCGGCCGGCTCGCCGTGGAGGCCGACGGCAACGTCGCCGCTGAGGTGGAGCCCGGCGACCGGATCGAACTGCGACCGCGCCCCGCCGCGGCCCATGTCGTCCGGCTCGGCCACACCACGTTCTACGAGCGCGTCAGGCGCAAGTTGCGGCTGACCGATTCCGCGGAGATCGCGATCGGCTGGCCCTGATGCCCGGTGGGCGCTGGCACGTCGCCGGCGAGCCGTCGAACGCGCCGGCCACCGCCGTCCGCGCCCAGCGCATCCTCCTGACCGCGGTCTCGGGGTGCTCGCCGTACTCCTGCGCCACGCGGGCCACGCAGCCCAGGTCGCCGAGCTCGCTGCTCGCCGCGGCAATCGCCTGCCTGACCTGCACGGCGCTCGGCTCGTCGGAGCACTGCAGCGCGGACGCGAAGAGCGCGTCGGCCCGGGCGGCGTCAATGCTCAGGTCATAGGGCGCGGACCACATGATGGGCCTCCTTCCACCCAGGGGGCCTGATCTCCCCCGGCTGCCCGGCCGGCCGCGCCCACTCTCGCGGCCGACCAGGAAGCCCGCGCCTGCGTTAGACCGCAGGCGCCCTCAGCAACATAGGAGCG
>DASPZH010000141.1:0-2373 GCA_035636335.1 Streptosporangiaceae bacterium | reverse complement strand
CGCTCCTGATGGCCGGGAGAGGATCAGCAGCAGCACGGTGACCGGCAGTGTGGCGGCACCCGCTTGAAGTGCCGTGTAGCCGAGTGTGATCTGCAGGAACGCGGCGAACAGGAAGATCACGCCGCCGAGCGCCGCGTAGGCCACCAGCGCGAGCGCGGTGGCGGCGGCGAACTGGCGGGAGCGGAACAACTCCAGCGGAAGCATCGGGTGGCCGCTGCGCGGCTCAACGGCGGCAAAGGTGCCAGCGGCGGCCAGGCTGACCGCCGCGGCGGTGATCACCGCTGGTGCCAGGCCACCGGCACGCGTGGGATCCCGGGTTTCTGGCACGCGGAGAACCGCGGCGATGATGACGAACGCCCCGACCGGCAGGTTGACCAGGAAAACCGCGCGCCACGACACCGCATCGGTCAGGTAGCCGCCGACAGGAGGACCGATCGCGGCCGCGACCGCGGTCAGGCCCGCCCACGCGCCGATCGCCCGGAGGCGGTCATCGGGATGAAAGACCGCGCCGATGATGGCAAGGCTCCCAGGGGTGAGAAGAGCCCCGCCAACCCCTTGAACGAACCGGGCGGCAACAAGCAGCTGAATCGTCGGGGCCACCGCGCACAGCGCGGAGGCGGCCACGAAGACCGCCGTCCCCAGGGTGAACACGCGCCGCCGGCCATAGATGTCGCTGAGCGAACCGGCTGCCAGGACAAGCGCCGCGAGGGTGAGCACGTAACCGTCCAGCGTCCACTGCAGCCCCGCGACGCCCGCGCGCAGATCACGGCCGATCGACGGCAACGCCACGTTGACGACCGTCGCCTCCAGCAGCACCATCGCCTCGCCCAGCACCGCCACCGCCAGCACCCAGCGGCCGGCGGCCGAAGCCAGCCGCACCGAGCCAGGCCCGCCGCCCTCATTCCCCGCCAACTGCACCCTTCCCGGTCGCTCCTCTGTCCTCCTTCGTCGTTGGCATCAGTGTGTGGCGCTCGTCGCTGGCCGTCTTGGCTGGCTCACAACGTGATGACGGTCTTGCCATCGGCGCGGCCGGCCTGCGCCGGGTTCAACGCAGCGGGCGCTTGCTCCAGGGTGATGCGGGTGATCGGCGGCGCGGCGATGCGCCCGCCGACGAGGGCGTCGGCAACCTGTTCCAGGAGCTCGCCCGACACGTACTGCGCGAAGTTGAAGTTGGTCCCGGTGACCCCGGCGGCGGCGAGTGCGCCGGGATCGGCGACGTATTTCGTCGTGACGGCGGTGCCGCCCGGCCGGACGAGCGCGGCAAGCGCGGCGAAGCCGTCCGCGTCGCTGACCAGATCGATGAGAACGTCGATGCCGTCCGGGTGTGCCTGGCGTAGCGCGCCCGGGAGCGAGACCTCGGTGTGGTCGACGGTTTCCGCCGCGCCGTAACCACGCATCCGCCCGGCGGCGGCTGCGCGCACGTTGGCGATGACGCGCGCGCCGGCGTTCACGGCGAACTGGGTGGCGAAGGAGCCAACACCGCCGCCCGCACCAACGATCAGCACGGTCTTGCCGGCCAGCGGCTCGAGCGACGCAACGAGGGCGAGCCCGGCGCCGCCGGCCGTCGGGAGCGCCGCCGCCGCCCCCGGGTCGAGGCCGTCCGGCACCGCGGCCAGCGGCGCCTCCTCCGTCACGGCGACGTACTCGGCGTAGGTTCCCGCCGATCCGAGCGGGGCGATCAGCAACTGGCCGAACAGCTCCTCGCCGCGGGAAAATCGCCTCGCCCCCTCGCCGGCCCTCTCGACCACGCCCGCACCATCGGCGCCGAGCACCATCGGGAATGTCGCCGGCGCCGGCCGCCAAACGCCCGATGCAAGCGTGGCATACATCGGGTTCATGCCCGCGGCCCGCATCCGGAGCAGGACCTGCCCCGCTCCCGGTTCCGGCGTAGGTATCTCGCCCACCACGGGGGTGCCTCCGTATTCACTGACGGTGACAGCGGGCATGGCGACCTCCTCGCCAATCGAAGCTCGGCAGACTGTGGTCGATGCAGCCTAGGCTGCCTGGCTACCTGGATCGGCCGCTCGATCGAGGCAGGCGGGGACATTCTCTCAAATGCCGCCAACGGCCGAGCTCGGCCCTTAGCCGCCGCCTCACCTTGCCGCCAGGTTCCCGGCATGGAGTTGACACTCGATCGGGCCGCCGACGCGGCCGAGCGCCACCCGTGCCCCAAGTGCGAGGCGCCGGCCGGCAGCGCCTGCCGCACTCGATCGGGCAAAGTCGCCGCGAAATTCCACACCGCCCGCTTCATCCTCGTGCCCGCGCCGCGTGAGGAACTGGCCGACGCCGTCCCCGCCGACCGCGGCCCCGGAACGCCGTGGAAGCCTGGCTCGCCGATCCCCGCCGCCGAGCCGCAGCTGGAGCGCGCCAACT
>DASPZH010000140.1:0-5720 GCA_035636335.1 Streptosporangiaceae bacterium | reverse complement strand
CTGGCTCGGGTGCGGGCGCTGCTGCGCCGGGGCGCGTCGCCCGCACAGGTCGTGCAGGGCGTGCGGATCGACAATGACGCCAGGCGGTCCTGGCTCGGCGACCGCGAGCTCGACCTGACATCGAAGGAGTTCGACCTGCTGCACCTGCTGGTCTCTGAGGCGGGCAAGGTCGTCACGAGGGACCAGATCATGCGGCAGGTCTGGGACAGCAAGTGGTGGGGCTCCACGAAGACGCTGGACATGCACGTGTCCTGGCTCCGCCGCAAGCTCGGTGACGATGCCCATAACCCGCACTTCATCACCACCGTGCGGGGCGTCGGATTCAGGTTCGAACGCGGAGAATGAGCCTTGATGCAGCGCCGTCTGCTGACGTCGATGTTCGGCGTCGCCATCGCCGCCGTCCTGGTGTTCGGGGCGGGGCTGGAGGTGGTGGCGGTATCGCACCGGTCCGGGTCGCAGCCGATCCGGCTGTCGCCGGTGCAGGTCGGTGTGCTCGGGCTGATCGCCCTGGTGGTCGCCGCCGGGCTGACGATGGCGCAGGCGCGGCGGCTGGCCAGGCCGCTGCAGGACCTGGCCAGGGCCGCGGACCGGATCGGCTCTGGCGACGCCAGGCCGGTCGGCAGGCGGTACGGGATCGGCGAGCTTGACCGCGTCGCCGAGGGCCTGGACAACGCGGCGGAACGGGTCACCGACCTGATCTCGGCCGAGCAGGACTTCGCCGTGGACGCCTCGCACCAGCTCCGCACGCCGCTGACCGCGCTGTCGATGCGGCTCGAGGAGATGGTCGAGGCCGCCGACGACCCCGATGTGGTCAGGGAGGAGGGAGCGGCGGCATTGGCCCAGACCGACCGGCTGGCGCAGGTGGTCGGCCAGCTTCTCGGCCGGGCCCGCCGGTCGTCGTCCGGCGCGCCGCAGCTTTCCAGCATCGACGACATCATCGGCCAGCAGGTGGTCGAGTGGGAGCCGGCGTTCCGCGCGGAGAACAGGAAGCTGGAGGTGCAGGGCGACAAGGGCCTGCGGGCCTATGTCAGCGCCGGCGGGGTCTCCCAGGTTGTCGCGACGCTGCTGGACAACGCTCTCGTGCACGGCGGCGGGGGGGTGAGCATCAGGACCTCGCAGACGCCGCGGTCGGTGGTGATCGAGGTGAAGGACGAGGGCAAGGGCATCCCGGCCGACCTGGTGCACAGGATCTTCGAGCGCAGCGTGAGCGGAGCGGGCGGCACCGGCCTCGGCCTGGCGCTGGCCAAGTCGGTCGCCTCGTCCGACGGCGGGCAGCTTGTGCTGGTCAGGCCCCGGCCGGCCACCTTTGCCGTGATCTTCCCGCAGCCCGTGCTCGAGCAGCTTGACGAGCCGGTGGTGGCCGGACCCGCGTGAGGGCCTCGAGCCCGACGGGCGTGACGGGCGTGACGGACTCGCTGGTCCGGCCTTGGCGCGCCGCCGGGCCCTCGACCTCGTAGGCTACGGCCCGTGAGCGTTGCGCAGCCGGCTGAGGCCGGTGAACCTGGCCGGCCGCCGGTCGTGGGGATGGTGGGCGGCGGCCAGCTTGCCCGGATGACGGCCCAGGCCGCGATCGGTCTCGGCATCGAGTTCCGGGTGCTCGCCGACACGGCCCTCGACAGCGCCGCCCAGGTGAGTGCGTGCGTCCAGGTCGGCGACTACCGGGCGGCCAGGGACGTGCTGGCGTTCGGCGCGGGCTGTGACGTGGTCACGTTCGATCATGAACACGTGCCGGGGGAGCACCTGACCGCGCTGGAACGCGTGACCGCGGTCAGGCCGGGCAGCCCGGCGCTGCGTTTCGCCCAGGACAAATTGGCGATGCGGGACCGGCTCAGCGCGCTCGAGCAGGTGAAGGCGCTGGGGGCAAGATGCCCGCGGTATCGCCCGGTGTCGAGCTTGCCCGAGGTGATCAGGTTCGCCGCCGGCGGGGGTGGCTGGCCGGTCGTGCTGAAGGCCACCTCTGGCGGCTACGACGGCCGGGGCGTCTGGATCTGCGCGGATGCGAGCGCCGCCGCCGACGTGATCGCGCACGGCGTCGACCTGATCGCCGAGGAGTACGTGGCGTTCGACCGCGAGCTCGCGGTGCTGGCCGCCAGGTCGCCCAAGGGGCAGGGCGCGGTCTACCCTGTGGTGCAGACCATCCAGGCAGGCGGAATCTGCCGCGAGGTCATCGCGCCGGCGCCTGGCCTGGGTCCCGGGCTGGCCGTGCGGGCGCAGCGGCTCGGGCTGACGATCGCCGCCGAGCTCGAAGTCACCGGGTTGCTGGCCGTGGAACTGTTCGCCGTGGAGGATGAGCTGGTCATAAACGAGTTGGCCATGCGCCCGCACAACTGCGGGCACTGGACGATCGATGCGGCCACGACGTCGCAGTTCGAGCAGCACCTGCGGGCCGTGCTCGACCTCCCGCTCGGCGCGCCAGCGGCGACCAGCCCAGCTTCGGTGATGGTGAACGTGCTCGGCGGGGCCGATCCTGACCTGTACTCGCGGCTGGTGCACGTGATGGCCGCCGACGCCGGCGTGAAGGTGCACCTGTACGGCAAGGCGGTGCGCTCGGGGCGAAAGGTTGGCCACGTGACCGTGGCCGGCGACGACGTGGCGGAGTTGCGCGACCGCGCCTGGCGAGCGGCGGACTACCTCAGCCACGGGGCCGAAGAGCCCGACGGGACTGCCGGGGGAGCGCGGGCGCGTACCGGGGGAGCGCGGGCGCCTGCCGGGGGCGAAGGGAGCGGCCCATGAGCGCACAGCCGGCCGTTGGCGTGGTCATGGGCAGCGACTCTGACTGGCCCGTCATGCAGGCGGCCGCGGCCGCGCTGGACGAGTTCGGCGTGCGGTACGAGGCCGACGTCGTCTCGGCGCACCGGATGCCGCACGACATGATCGCCTACGGGAACTCCGCGGCCGGACGGGGGCTGAAGGTGATCATCGCCGGAGCCGGCGGCGCCGCGCACCTGCCTGGCATGCTCGCCTCGGTTACGCCGCTGCCGGTGATCGGGGTGCCGGTGCCGCTCGCGCACCTCGACGGTCTTGACTCGCTGCTGTCCATGGTTCAAATGCCCGCCGGCATCCCGGTGGCCACGGTCGCGGTCGGCGGGGCGCGCAACGCCGGCCTGCTCGCGGTCAGGATCCTGGCCACCTCCGATCCCGCGATGCGGCAGCGGGTGGTCGCGTTCGCCGGCGAGCTCCGCCAGGCCGCTCAGGACAAGGGCGCCGCGCTCCGCGCGAAGCTGGCCGAGTAGCGGCCAGCGGCTCGGCGGGTCCGGCGGGCTACAGGGGCGATGGCGTGGGGGCGAGCCGTCCCGGGGTCAGCCGGGGGGCGAGCCGCCTGCGTCCGCTCGGCCGCCGTCGCCGGCCTCAGTCGGCAGCGGGTCGCAGATCAGCCCCCAGGGCCGGTCGTTCACCCTGGTCAGGACGAGGGTCGCAGCACCGGGTCCGGCCAGGCCGAGCCTGCGGTGAATCCGCGCGATGTCGCCCGCGAGCCCGCGCCTGCGGATGTCGGCCGAGCCGATCCCCAACTCCCGCAGCCGCCGTGCGAACCTCTTCTCGTGCCACGGCGCCGACTCCAGCACACGCAGCGTCCTGGCGAACGGCGTGCGGAGCGGCTCGTCCGACGACAAGAACGCGATCATCGGGTCGATCTGCCACGCGCCCAGCCGGTCGGCGAGTTCGGCCACGAGGCCTGCCCTGGTGACGGCCGGGCTGGGATCGAGCAGGTAGGACCCCGGTGCGGCCAGCGGAACCGAAATCCGCCCGGCAGCCGCGGCCGGGGCGGTCAGCGTGTGGCCGGCCGGCAGGATCGTCGCCCGTCTGGTGACGCCGCCCGCGGCTAGTTCGGGCGACCACAGCAGCGCCTCCTTCAGCTCCCGGCCGACCGCCACGAACTCGGTCTCCCACCCGGCCGGAACCAGCTCACGCCGGATGCCGGGCGCCGCCTTGATGCCGACGCGGGGAACCTGCCCGGTCAGCCGCAGGCACCACGGCAGCGGCGGCCGGTACTGGCCGGCGCCGAGCCGCCGCTGCCCATCCCGGCGAGCCGGGTCGACGAACACGGCGTCGAACCCGCCGGGCGGGAACTCGGTGACGTCCGCGCGGACGACGGCGACCCGCGCCCCCGGCGCGCAGACGGAGACGTTGTGCCGGGCGAACACGACGCTCAGCGGGTCGGCGTCGATCCCGACCACGTACCGCTCATGATCGTGGATGACTTTTCGCGTCATCGTCCGAGAATCATCCACGATCCTCGGAAGTCCGCCCGCGCTGCCGCCCGCGCTGCCGGCCGCCTTGCCGCCTGCGCCGCTGGCCGCGCTGCCGCCCGCGCCGCCGGCCGCCCTGGCGGCCGCGGAGCCCGGGGCGGCGAGCGCGACCAGGTTCCCGCCGATGCCGCAGCACAGGTCGGCGACGAGCCGCGAGCCGGCGAACCGCCCGGCTGCGTGCCGTGCGGTCAGCTCCGAGGACGCCTGCTCGAGCCCGGCCCTGGTGAACAGCATCCGGTCGGCCAGGGCGAACTTGGCCCGCGCCGCTACCCGCAGCGCCTGCTGGGTCAGCGCCGCCGCGACCAGCTCGGCCGGATACTCCGCCCGCAGGGACGCGGACAGCGCGAGCGCGCGCTCCGGGCTGACATCCTCGCCAGCGAGCCGGCCGAGCAATTCGCGGCCGGTCGCGGAGAGCAGCAGTCCGCCGGTTGATTCGGCACCGCTAGCTCCTACCATCGGGTACATGAGCCCTGACTTCACCGCCTACGGCCTGTCTGAGGAGCACGACGCGCTCCGGGAGTCGGTCCGCCAGCTCGCCGACGACAAGATCGCCCCGTACGCGGCGGAGGTCGACGAGCAAGCGCGGTTCCCGCAGGAGGCGCTGGACGCGCTGACCAGGGCCGACCTGCACGCGGTCCACATCCCCGAGGCCTACGGCGGTGCCGGTGCCGACGCTATCGCGACGGCGATCGTGATCGAGGAGGTCGCCCGCGCCTGCGCGTCGAGCTCGCTCATCCCCGCCGTCAACAAGCTCGGCACGGTCCCGCTCCTGCTGGCCGGCTCGCCCGGCCTGAACCAACGCTATCTCGCGCCGGTCGCGCGCGGCGAGGCCATGTTCTCCTACGCGCTGTCGGAGCCGGAGGCGGGCTCGGACGCCGCAGCCATGCGGACCCGGGCGGTCAGCGACGGTGATTCCTTTATCCTCAACGGGACCAAGCGGTGGATCACCAACGCCGGCATCTCCCGGTTCTACACGGTCATGGCCGTGACCGAGCCCGGGGCCGGCCCGCGGGGGATCTCCGCCTTCGTGGTGGAGAAGGACGACCCCGGCTTCTCGTTCGGCGCGCCGGAGCACAAGCTCGGGATCAAGGGGTCGCCAACCCGCGAGCTCTACTTCGACAACTGCGTGATCCCGGCCGACCGGATGATCGGCGAGGAGGGCAGCGGGTTCCGTACCGCGCTCGCGACGCTCGACCACACGCGGATCACGATCGCCGCGCAGGCGCTCGGCATCGCGCAGGGCGCGCTCGACTACGCGGCCGGCTACGTGCGGGAGCGCAAGCAGTTCGGCACGGCGATCGCGGAGTTCCAGGGCATCCAGTTCATGCTCGCCGACATGGCGATGAAGGTCGAGGCGGCCAGGCAGCTTACCTACGCGGCGGCGGCCAGGTCCGAGCGCGCGATGGCGGGGGCGAAGGTTCCCGACCTGACCTTCGTCTCCTCTGCCTGCAAGTGCTTCGCCTCCGACGTCGC
>DASPZH010000139.1:0-4450 GCA_035636335.1 Streptosporangiaceae bacterium | reverse complement strand
TGGTACATATCCGACGGTATCCACTTTACCTCGATCGGCTACAAGCACCGCGCCAAGATGATCGCCGACGCGCTGGCCAGGGCTTTCCCGCAGCAGGGCCAGAGCAGCGGCTGCCTGGTGACCAGCTAGCCCGCGGCAGTGCGCCGCGGCGGCCTAGTCCTCCGCTCGCCCGCCGAGGTGGCGGGCCAGGAACCTCTCCGCGGCCGCGTAGAAGATCATGCGGTTCTCCGGCTTGGCGAACCCATGGCCCTCGTCGGGGAAGAGCATGTACTCGTGCTCGATCCCGGCCTCGGTCATCGCGGCGACGATCTGCTCGGACTCGGCCTGCTTCACCCGCGGGTCGTTGGCGCCCTGCGCGATCAGCAGCGGGATCGAGATCTGGTCGGCCCGCGACAGCGGAGAGCGCGACCAGAGGAACGCGACATCCTTGTCCGGATCGCCGACCCGGCGGTGGAACTGGGCGATCATCGGAGCCCAGTACGGCGGCACGGTCTCGATCAGCGTCTTGAGGTTCGACGGCCCGACGATGTCGACCGCGCAGCAGTAGACGTCGGGCGTGAACGTGGCGCCGGCCAGCGCCGCGTAACCGCCGTAGGACCCGCCGTAGATCGCCACCCGCTTCTGGTCCGACCAGCCCTCGGCGACCGCGTACGCGACCGCGTCGGTCAGGTCGTCCTGCATCTTGGCGCCCCACTCCCGGTCGCCGGCGTTGACGAACCCCTTGCCGTAGCCGGTCGACCCGCGGAAGTTGACCTGCAGGCACAGGTAGCCGCGGTTGGCGAGCCACTGAGCCTCCGCATCGTAGCCCCAGGCGTCCCTGGCCCACGGGCCGCCGTGCACGTTGAGCACGGTCGGCAGCCCGGTCCGCGGGCCGTCGGGCGGGAACGTCGCGTACCCGTGGATGACCAGGCCGTCCCTGGCCTTGAACGTGAACGGGACCATCGGCGCCAGCGTGTACTCGCTCAGCGCCGGCTGGTGCTCGAACAGGAAGCTCCCCTTGCCGGTCGAGCGGTCGTAGGCGAAGTACGGCACCGGCCCGGTGTCGTTGGTGAACGCGACCAGCCAGGTCTCCTCGGCGTCGTCGGCGCTGACGAAGTTGGGGTCCCCGTGGTGCAGCGCGCGGATCGCGGCCAGGTCGTCGGCGACCGACGGGTCGAGCACGAGGTACTCGGACCGGTCCTTCAGCACGACGACGATCTGCGGTTCCCTGGTCTGCGGATCGATCCGCACGTCGCTGACGTCGGCCTCCCGATCGCCGGCGAGCACCTCCTCGGCCCCGCTGGCCAGGTCGATCCTGACCAGCTTCGCGGTCTCGGCGCCGACCGAGCTGACCACGAGCAGCGACTGCCCGTCGGCGCTGAACGCCACCGGGTCCGTGGTCAGTGCGTCCTCGGCCGGTATCGCCAGGAGCTCGCGCCAGTCGTCGGCGGCGCTGTCCCGCACCAGCGCGCTCAGTGAACCGTCGGGCTGCGGCGCGAACGCGCCGCGGACGACCAGCTTGGAGTCGGCGACCCAGCCGAGGAACCCGGGATTGTCGGCCTCCTTGGTCAGCTCCCCGCTGTCCAGGTTGAGCCGGTACACGTCGTGAAGCTGGGGGTTGTCCTTGTTCAGGCCGATCAGGACCTCCGTCGGGAAGTCCCGCTCCATCGCCACGATCTGGGTCTGCACCCCGTCGAACGGCGTCAGGTCCCGGTGCCGCATGGTGGCCAGGTCGACGTCGTACAGCCGCCAGTTCTCGTCGCCGCCGACGTCCTGCAGGTAGAGCAGGTGCTTGTTGTCGTGCGCCCAGGCGAACGTCCTGATGCCGCGGTCCGTGTCGTCGGTCACGACCACCGCCTGGCTCCAGTCGACGCCGCTGCGCGGGCTGACCGGAGCGAGCCAGACGTTCAGCACGCCGCCGGAGGGTGCGATCCAGGCGAGCCTGGTGCCGTCGGGCGACAGCCGCGGGCTGACCCGCTCTGGGTTGCCGAAGAGAACCTTGCGGGGAATGAGTTCGACCATGCATGTACCTAACCACGCCGGCCGGGCCCGCCGCGAGAGACGGACAGGCGGTGTGTGGCAGCGGCGCTGGCGCGCGTAGTTCGACACCCGCCGCGACGGTGGCTGGCTGGCGGCCGGATGCTGGCACACTGGAAGGCCATGGACGGGCAATCGGAAGCGGTCGTCGACCTCGCCGCGATCAGGTCAAACGTCGCCCTCATGGCGCGCCACGTCGGGAACGCCGAGGTCATGGCCGTGGTCAAGTCGGACGGCTACGGGCACGGGGCGCGCCAGACGGCCGCGGCCGCCCTGGCAGGCGGCGCGACCTGGCTCGCCGTCGGCCACGTGGAGGAGGCCGTGGCGCTCCGCGCCGCGGGTGTCACCGCGCCGGTGCTCTGCCTGCTGGCCGCGCCGGACGCGCCGCACCGCGACGCGATCGCGCTCGGCGTCGACCTCAGCGCGGGCACGGCCGGCCTGGTGCGGCAGATCGCCGCGGCCGCCGAGACGGCCGGCCGGCCGGCGAAGCTGCACCTGAAGGTCGATACCGGGATGAGCCGCGGTGGCGCGCCGATGGCGCAGTGGCCCGGGCTGCTCGGCGCCGCCCTGGCCGAGCAGGCGGCCGGCCGGTGCGAGGTGGTCGGCATATGGTCCCATCTGGCCTGCGCCGACATCGATGGGCACCCGTCGGTCGACGCTCAGATCGCGGCCTTCCGCGACGCGCTCGACCAGGCGGAACGGGCCGGCGCGCGGTCGCTCGTGCGGCACCTGGCCAACACCCCGGCGCTGCTCACCCGGCCTGACACGTGGTTTGACGTGGTTAGGGCCGGCGGCGGGGTGACCGGGCTGTGTACCCTGCCCGGCGGTCCTCCCGGCTGGCTGCGCCCGGCCATGACCGTGCGGACTCATCTTGTTCAGGTCAAACGGGTCGCGCGGGGAACTGGGGTTTCCTATGGCCACAGGTACGTCACGGACTCCGAGACGACGCTCGGGCTGATCGCGCTCGGCTACCACGAGGGGATACCGCGTGCGGCCGCGAACACCGTCCCGGTGCTGGTCGGCGGCCGCCGGCTCACGATCGCGGGGACGGTCTGCATGAACCAGTGCGTGGTCGATGCCGGGGACATGGCGATCGAGGCGGGCGATGAGGCAGTGCTGTTCGGCCCCGGTGACCGCGGCGAGCCGACCGCGCAGGAGTGGGCCGACCTGATCGGCACGCTGTCCTACGACATCGTCACGAGGTTTACCGGGAAGATCCCGAGAAGCTACTCTGGAGTAACCGAAGCTGGGCTGACCGAGGCCGGGCTGACCCAGGCCGGGCTCACCGAGGCCGGGATCCCGGCGGCGCGAGCCGATGCGGGCGGTGTCCGGGGCGCGCGCGACCACACCGAGGTGGCGCGCGCGGGCGGGCAGGAGGTCTGATGGTTAGCTGGCGCAGGCTCAGCGGCGTCACCGGGATCGCCGCGGCCGCCATCGCGGCCGGCGCGGGCGCGGTGGTCGTGGCCGAGAAGATCGCGGTGGGCCGGATCAGGCTGCGCCCGGACCCGGCGGCGGGCGAGCCGTTCGGCGAGATCCGCGGCGAGGCCATGACCGTGACCGCCGACGACGGGCTGCCGTTGCACGTCGAGGTCAGCGAGCCAACGACCCCGGCGAAGGCGACCTCGACGCCGGTCACGATCATCTTCTGTCACGGCTACACGCTGAACTCCGATGTCTGGTACTACCAGCGCGCAGGCCTGGAGCGCAGCGCCAGGCTGGTCTTCTGGGACCAGCGCAGTCACGGCCGGTCGGGCCGCTCCGACCCCGAGCTGGTCAGCATCGACCAGCTCGGAGCGGACCTGCACGAGGTGCTGGTGGCCACCGCCCCGGGCGACATGCCGGTGGTGCTGGTCGGCCACTCGATGGGCGGCATGACCGTGATGGCGCTGGCCGACCAGCATCCCGAGCTGATCGGCAGCAAGGTGATCGGCGCGGTGCTGATCTCGACCGCCGCGGGCACGGTCGACCCGGTCACCTGGCTGCCCGCGCTGCTTCGCCCCGCGGTCCGGGTGGCGATGCCGTCGATGATGACGGGGGCGTCCAGAGGCCGGATGGCCGAGGTGGTGGAACGCGGCAGGCGGTCGGCCAGCGACCTGGCGTTCCTCGGGACCAGGAGGATCGCCTTCGGCGATCCGCGGGTGAGCCCGACCGTCGTGGACTTCCTCGAGCGGATCATCAGGGCCACACCGATCGACGTCATCGCCGACTTCTACGTCGCGCTGGTCGGGCACGAGAAGCGGCACGCGCTCCGGGTGCTCGGCAACATTCCGGTGGTCGTGCTGACCGGCGACCGGGACCGGCTGGTCGACCCAAGCCTCTCCGAAGCGGTCGCGTCGGCGATCCGCGACTCGAAGCTGATCAGGATCCCCGGTGCCGGCCATGTGGTCATACTCGAACGGCCCGAGGAGGTCAACGAGGCGATCGCGGACCTGGT
>DASPZH010000138.1:0-4300 GCA_035636335.1 Streptosporangiaceae bacterium | reverse complement strand
TCGCCGCGACCGGCGACGACAAGGTCAACCTGGTCGTGTCGCTGCTCGCCAAGACCGAGTACGGCGTGCCCAGGGTGGTAGCCAGGATCAACCACCCCAATAACGAATGGCTTTTCAACGAATCGTGGGGCGTTGATGTCGCCGTGTCTACGCCACGGCTGCTGTCAGCCTTGGTCGAGGAGGCCGTCAGCGTCGGCGACCTGGTCCGGCTGATGACGTTCAGGCAGAGCGCGGCCAGCCTCGTCGAGCTGACCATGCCGGACGACGCCCCGCTGGTCGGCCAGCGGATCGGCGCGATCGAGTGGCCCGCTGACACCGCGCTCGTCGCGATCTTGCGCGACGGCCGGGTCATCGTGCCCGACAGAGACGACCCGCTCGAGGCGGGCGACGAGCTGCTGTTCGTGACCAGCGAGGACGTGGAGGACGAACTCGGCCTGCTGCTCGCTACCGGGTCTCGGTGATCTCCGGGCCGCGGGTGAACGGGTCGGCCAGGCCCCATCCCTCGTTCTCCTCGGCAAGCTGCGCCTCGAGCGCCTGCCGCGCCTCCTCCGGCAGCCGGATCTCGAGCTGCTCGCGGGGCGGCGCCGGGTAGTCTCCGCGCACCACCACGACGTCGGCGAACAGCTCGTCGAAGGGATCGCCGTCCGCCGGGTCGGTGGCAGCCGGGCCGCTGATCACGCCGCGCAGGAACCAGCGCGGCCCGTCGAACCCGAGGAACCTGCGCGGCTGAGGCTGGCCCGGCTGAGGCTGGCCCGGCTGAGGCTGGCCCGGCTGAGGCTGGCCCGGCTGTGGCTGGCCGGTCGGGCCGCTCTCGTCTCTTACCGGCACCTGAGCGCGCAGCTCGACGCCCGCCGGGCCCTGGCTCTCCTCGCAGGTGCCGCCGGACTCGGCGATGCTCGCGGCAATCTCGTGCCTGACGTCGTCCCACAGCCCGCCGCCGCGCGGCGCCGCGAACGCCTGCAGTTGCATGCCGCTTTCGCCCTGCACGACGGCCACCCAGGCCCCCTGCTCCTCGGCGACGTTGATCTGGACGTCGAAACCCTCGCGGACCGGGACCAGGAGGCTGCCGCAGTCGATCCGCTCGGCCTCCGGGTAGTCGTCCGCGATATCCCAGGGCCCGCTGGTTGCCGCCACCGGCTCGGCCTCGTGGCGGTACTCAAACGGTCTCGGCTGGTCCCCGCCATCCCGGCGGCGGCGTCGCAACACGTCCGTGCTCCCCTACCTTGCCCGACACGCCTTCACCGCACTGGTGAAGACTCACACTGACCCGGCTCACACCCAAGCCGGCTCGCCGGACGACCGGCAGCCAACCGCGCGAGCGCGGTCACGGCGCGCCGCCGGCGTGCCCTCCCGTGGACCCGAACCCTCCTTCGCCCCTGGCCGATCCGGGGAGCACGGCGACCTCGCAGAACACCGCATGCTCGACGCGCTGGATGACAAGCTGGGCGATCCGGTCCCCCCGCGTGAAGCGGACCGGCGCGCTCGGGTCGGTGTTGATCATCGTCACGGCGATCTCCCCACGGTATCCCGCGTCGATCGTTCCCGGCGCGTTGACGAGGGTAACGCCATGCCGCGCCGCCAGCCCGGACCTGGGGTGCACGAACGCGGCGTAGCCATCGGGCAGCGCGATCGCGACCCCGGTCGGCACGACCGCCCGCTCGCCCGGCGCTAGCCGCACATCCTGCGCGGCGTACAGGTCAACCCCGGCGTCCCCAGGGTGCGCCCGCCCAGGCAGCGGCAGACCGGGATCGAGCCGCCTGATCAGCACCTCGACTCGTTCGGCCCGCATCGTCATCGGTGATCGCCTCCTGCCAGCGGTTCACGGCCCGCGCGGCGCCGACAGGTCCTGGTCGTGGTCGCCGCGCAGGTACGGCCAGGCATAGGAGACCACGGCGGCGGTCGGCACCGCGACGATCGCGCCGGGAATCCCGGCCACGATTCCGCCGACGGCGAGCACCAGGATGATCGCCAAGGGGTGCAGCCGCACGACCCGGCCGACCACGAGCGGCTGGAGCAGGTGGCTCTCGATCTGGTTCTCGGCCAGGAACACGGCCAGCAGGATGACCGCCGCGATCCATCCCTTGGTGGCCAGGGTGATCATGATCGCCAGCGCGCCGACCACCAGGATCCCGATGAGCGGTATGTACGCGGCGATGAACACCAAGATGATCAGCGGGACGACGAGCGGCACGCCGATCAGCCACAGCGCGAGGCCGATGAAGATCGCGTGGATGGCGGCGACGATCGTGGTGCCGCGGATGTAGCTGACCAGGGCGTGCCAGGCCGCGTCGCCGGCCAGGTGCGCCCGCCCGCGCGCCCGCGGCCGCAGCCCGCTGACCAGCCACGACCAGATCTTGCGTCCGTCCTTGAGCAGGAAGAACGTCATGAACACGGTCAGGATCAGGCCGGTGAGCACCTCGAGGAAGTACCGGCCTCCGGTCACGACCGTGCCCGCGACCACCGACTTGTGCTGAGCCAGGTAGTCGAGCAGGTTGCTCGACAGCTGGTCCAGGCGGGCGCCCTTGAACCGGAACGGCGGCCCGGCCAGGTAGTCCTGGACCTCGTGGACGGTGCGCCTGACCTCGGTGGCGAGCCGCGGGTAGTCGGCCTGGACCCGGTTGGCGATCAGCGTTCCCGCGCCCGCCAGGACCGCGATCGCCGCGAGGACTGTGAGCCAGGTCGCGGCCAGGGGCGGCAGGCCGGCCCGCCTGAGCAGCGCGGTCAGCGGCTGGAGCAGGGCGCACAGCAGCACCGCGGCGATCAGCGGGATCACGACCAGGCGCAGCGCGTCGGCGACCTTGAACGCCAGGTACGCGACGGCCGCGACGAGCAGCAGACGCCATGACCAGTCCGCCGCGTTCCTGAGCAGGTTGGGCACGACGGTATCGGCCCGGCCGCCGCGTCGGCTCGGCCGGGGCGCCGCGGCGGTATCCGGCTGGGCGGCGCCGCGGCCCGGACGGGCCGCCGCCAGGGTGTCGGCCTGGCCGGGCTGGCCGCCGTCGGCGGGGTATCCCCCGTTCGGCTGTCCGGCCTGGTGCGGTCCGGCCGACGCCCAGACGGCGCGCAGCCGGGCCGCTAGCACACGCGCCGCTCCCCGCACTGCCCCGCCGCCTTCGCCCATGGCCTCCATGTAACCAACTACGGTGGAACAATGCGCGTGTACCGTGAACGACTCGGCGTGCCTTTTTCCTGGTGGCTGGTGACCACCGCCTGCGTGCTGCTGCTCGGAACTACCCTGTGGGCGGGCCTGAGCGTCACGGTTGGCGTCGCCAGCTACGCCGGCCTCGAGTTGGCGTGCGCGCTGCTATTGGTCGGCTGGGGCGCCGTGACCATCGAGGTCACCGAGCGCGACCTGCGGGCCGGCTCGAAGCGGCTGCCGCTCGGGCGGATCACCGAGGTGGCGGTGCTGGACGCCGCGCAGAGCAGGGCACTGCGCGGGCCGCGCGCCGACCCCGCCGCCTACCTGCTGATCAGGCCCTACCTGCCCGCCTCGGTCTACGTCGAGGTCACCGGGCAGCCGTACTGGCTGATCGCCACGAGGAAGCCGGCCGAGCTGGCCGCCGCGGTCGAGCGCGCCAGATCGGCCGCGGCGGCCGCGGGCCACGCCGGCGACGGCCCGGTAGCGCGCGGACCCGCGGGCGCCTGCGATGATGGCGCTGGCGATTGTGCGGCGCGGTCCCGGGCGGCGAAGCCCGTCCAGGCGGCGACGCACGGAAAGGACGGCGATGCCTGCTAAAGGCGGTGACTACGGCAGCAAGGCGGTCACGGCGCTGGTCGGCATGGCCGCCGCGTTCGTCGCGCGCAAGGCGATCAGCTTCGCCTGGACGAAGATCGTGGGGCGAGAGCCACCGGGCAAGGCCGAGGACCCGGAGGTGGCCATCGGCGAGGCCCTGGCCTGGACCGTCGTGCTCGGCATCGGCGTCGCCGTGGCCAGGGTGCTGGCGGTCAGGCTGGCCAGCCGCCAGTCGGACAGGCACCTGACCGGGCCTTCGGACGTAACGTAGCCGCCGCAAGCTCTACGCTGAGTCCGTGCATTCCAAGGACCGCTCCAGGCTAGCTTTCAAGATCACCTACGCGATCCGGCATCCCGGCCGGATCGCCAGATATCTCAGGCGGCGCGGCCGGGACGCCTGGCTGCAGGTCAGGTCGGCCGACCACGTCAGTTACTACCGTGGTGTAATGCGCTCGGACGCGTCCCGCAGCGCCGAGGGCGCGGTCGGCAGCCCGTCGCACGACTACTGGCTGCAGATCGGCCAGCTCCAGTTCGACTACGCGACCGGTCACGGGCTCAAGCCGGACA
>DASPZH010000137.1:0-1696 GCA_035636335.1 Streptosporangiaceae bacterium | reverse complement strand
GACCACCACCGCGTCGCGCACGCCGGGACAGGCCCGCAGCACGTGTTCGACCTCGCCCGCCACGACCTTCTCGCCGCCGGTGTTGATCACGTCGTCGGCTCGGCCGCGCACGACCAGCCGGCCGTCGGCGCCGACCTCGCCGATGTCGGACGTAACGAACCAGCCGTCCCGCAGCACGGTCCTGGTCAGCTCGGGAGCCAGCCGGTAGCCGGAGAACAGGACCGGCCCGGCAATGCTGATCCTGCCGTCGGCGTCGAGGTCGCCGGTGACGACCTCGACACCGTCCAGGGGCACGCCGTCGTAGACGCAGCCGCCGCAGGTCTCGGTCATCCCGTAGGTCGTGACCACCCTGGCTCCCGCCGCGGCCGCCTCCAGCAGCATCGCGTGCGGGATCGCCGCGCCGCCCAGCAGGATCGCGCGGAACCCGCCGAGCGGAGCGCCTGCGTCGAGCAGCCTGCGGAGCTGTGTCGGGACAAGCGAGACATAGTCGCACCTGTCCGGGCTCGCGGACGCCGCCCCGGCATCGCCGGCATCGCCGGCATCGCCGGCATCGCCGGCGTCCCTGGCCACCCTGGCGACCACTCCGGCGTCGATCCGGTCCCGCACCACGGGCTCCGACCCGGCCACCAGCGAGCGGACGAGGACGCCGAGACCGGAGACGTGGTGGGTCGGCAGGCAGCAGAGCCAGCGCTCGCCCGGCGCCGCACCGAGCCTGGCCAGCGACGCGCGCGCCGAGGCGAGCAGCGCGTCCGCGGTGAGCTCGGCGCCCTTGGGTGCTCCCGTGGAGCCCGAGGTGGCCAGCACCACGGCCACGTCGTCGGCGACGCCGGGGAACCCCGGGGCCGGGCCGGCCGGCCGGCCGCGACCGGCGCCCGCGAGTCGTTGCGACTCCTGGGGTGTTTCTATGGTCGCGGGGGCAAATGCCGCGATCAGCTCGTCGATCCTGGCTCGCGGCAAGGCCGGGTCGAGCGGCAGGATGGCGGGTCCGCTGCCGTCGAGCGCGGCCGCCAGGGCCTCGAGCAGCCGCCCTGCGGCCTGATGCGCCGGCAGCAGGACCGCGTGCAACGGCCGCGAAGTCACGGACGTAAGGTTAATCGGCGGATTCATGCGGCGAAGACGAGGGGGAGCAGTGATCGACTGGAAGTCGTCAGGGCCGGCTCCAGGGCAGGAGTACACCGATATCCGCTACGAGGTGGCCGAGGGCATCGCGAAGATCACGATCAACCGTCCCGAGGTGCGCAACGCGTTCCGGCCGACGACGCTGTTCGAGCTTCAGCAGGCGTTCAATGTGGCCAGGGACGACCCGGGCATCGGGGTGATCATCCTGACCGGAGCCGGCGACAGGGCCTTCTGCTCGGGCGGCGACCAGCGGGTACGCGGCGACGACGGCTATGTCGACGACCACGGCGTCGGCCGGCTCAACGTGCTCGACCTCCAGGTGCAGATCCGCCGCACGCCGAAGCCGGTGATCGCGATGGTGGCCGGGTACGCGATCGGCGGCGGCCATGTCCTGCATGTCTGCTGCGACCTGACGATCGCGGCCGACAACGCGGTCTTCGGCCAGACCGGCCCGAAGGTCGGCTCGTTCGACGGCGGGTACGGCTCCTCGCTGCTCGCCGCCACCGTCGGCCTGAAGAAGGCTCGCGAGATCTGGTATCTGTGCCGCCAGTACAGCGCCGCCGACGCGCTGGCGATG
>DASPZH010000136.1:0-4471 GCA_035636335.1 Streptosporangiaceae bacterium | reverse complement strand
CTGGCGTAGGGCGGCTGGTCATAGACATCGAGCACGAGGTTCTCCGCCACCGAGAAGTCGCCCACCAGGCCGTCCTCCTGCCGGTCTTCCGGCACGTACCCGATACCCGCGCGGAGCCGGTCGCGGGTGCTCGCGTGCGACAGGTCACGACCGTTGAGGTGCACAGAACCGGTCGACGGCCGCAGGCCGATCAGCGCCTCGCACAACTCGGTCTGGCCGTTGCCCTGCACGCCCGCCACGCCGAGGATCTCGCCCGCCCGCACCTGGAAGGAGACGTCGCGCACCGCGTGCTCGCCGCGCTCGCCGTAGACCGACAAGCCGGACACGTCGAGCACCAAGGCGGCGGGCTTGGCCGGCGGCTTGGTGACCCGGAGCTGGACTGACCGGCCCACCATGAGCGCCGCCAGTTCGGCGTCGGTGGTGGACGGCGGGCGCTCGCCGACCACCTGACCGCGGCGGATGACCGTGATGGTGTCGGCGACCTGCTGGACTTCCTTGAGCTTGTGGGAGATGAACACGATGGACCTGCCGCCGGAACGAAGCTCGCGCATGATCCGGAACAGGTCGTCGGTCTCGTGCGGGGTCAGCACCGCGGTCGGCTCATCCAGCACGAGCACGCTGGCGTCTCGCATGAGGGCCTTGATGATCTCGACCCGCTGCTGAACTCCGACGGGCAGGTCTTCGACGTAGGCGTCGGGGTCCACCCGCAGGCCGAACCGTTCGGAGAGCTCGAGCACGTCGCGACGGGTGCGCCGGCGGTTGATCAGGCCGAGCGGGCCGACCCGCTCAAGCCCGAGCGTGACGTTCTCGGCAACGGTGAAGACCGGCACCAGCATGAAGTGCTGGTGCACCATGCCGACCTTCGCCGCGATCGCGTCCCTCGGGCTCCTGATGGTCTCCGGGCGGTCGTCGATCAGGATCTCGCCCTCGTCCGGCTGCACCAGCCCGTACAGCACGTTCATCAGCGTGGTCTTGCCGGCGCCGTTCTCGCCGAGTAGCGCCTTGATCTCGCCGGGCTGGACCACGAGGTCGATGTGGTCGTTGGCGACCAGGTCGCCGAAGCGCTTGGTGATGCCGCGCAGCTCAAGCTTCAACCGGCAGCCTCCCTCCCACCGGCTCCGGTCGGCGGCCGGCGGGCCGCCGGCCTCCGACCGGAGTCACGGTACTTCCTACCGAGAGGCGCCGCCTACACCGGACTCTTGGTCGCAGGGACGATCTTGCCGCTCTCGATCTGCTGAGTGATGGTCTTCAGCTCGGACTGCAGGCTGGCCGGCACCTTGGTGTTCCACGGCGAGTGGAACGGCGCGAGCACCGCCCCGCCGTTGGCGAGCGTGCCGACGTAGGTGCCGCCGTGGAACTTGCCGTCGGCCGCGCTCAGCACGGCCGTCTTCACCGCGGACGCGAGGCCCTTCTCCACGCTGGTGATGAAGAATCCGCAGTACGGGGCGGCGCTGACGCAGCCGTCCGTGTCGACCCAGTACATGTACACCTTCTTGCCGCCGGCGTCCGCGGTCTTGACGGCCGCGGCCGTGCCGAGGCCGTCCCCGCCCGCTACCGGGAAGATGATGTCCGCGCCCTGGTTGATGAACGTGTTGGCGATCCGCTGGCCGGCTCCCTGGTCACCGAAGGGGTTCGACCCGCCGACGAAGATTCCGTTCTGGGTCTTCTCGTTCCAGCCGAGCACCTGGACGTGCGTGCCGTGCTTCTGGTTGTAGTACTGCACGCCATCCCAGAAGCCGTCCTCGTAGATCGTCACGGTGCCGAACTTCGCGCCGCCGTAGGTGGCGACCTTGCCGGTCTTGGTCATCCCCGCTGCCAGGTAGCCGCCGAGGAAGCCGTCCTGAACCGTGTTGAACACGAGCTGGTCGATGTTGGTGACCTTGCTGGGCTTGGACGGCAGGCAGAAGGAGGAATACGAGCAGTCGACGATCGCGAACTTCTGCTTCGGGCTGGCCACGGCCGCGGACTGGGTCGCCGCGCCCATCAGGAAGCCGACGGTGACGATGATCCCGCACTTCTCGCTCTCGAACTGGCTGATGTTCTTCGCGTAGTCCGCCGAGGAGCCGGATTGCAGGTAGATGGAGTGGATCTTGCTTGGCTCGGCGCTCTGAGCGGCCGTCATGCCGGCCCAGGACGACTGGTTGAAAGACTTGTCGTTGATGCCGCCGATGTCGGTGACCATGCACGCCTTGAACGTGGTGGCAGTCGTGCTCTTCGCGGCTGGCTTGGCGCAGCCGGCGGCGAGCAGCGCCAGCACGCTCAGCGCGGCGGCGGCTTTCAAACTCCTTCTCACGCGTACCTCCTTAGCGGGGGCGGCCCTGCTGCCGCCAGACACACCGGCCTTTGAATCATGCCCGGCCGGCGAGGGCACGTAGGGAACCCCTGGAGTCCCCCCCGGGATGATCAGGAATCTATTACCGCCACGGGTGTTGCGGTAGCGGGTAATCCTGGCAGTACGGTGCTGTTGTGAAATCGATACGGTGCAATCGTGACGGTCGCGCCTGAACCCAATTAAATCGGGCCTGGTCCTACCATAATCCAACCGGAGCTGACTGATGACCATCGACTGGCCCGCGCTGCGGGAGGCCGCAACGGCGGCGGCGGGCAACGCGTACGCGCCCTACTCGCGGCTGCGGGTCGGTGCCGCCGGGCAGGCGGCCAACGGCGCCGTGGTGACCGGCTGCAACGTGGAGAACGCCTCGTTCGGGCTGACGCTGTGCGCGGAGTGCGGCCTGGTCAGTGCGCTGCACGCGGCCGGGGCCGGCCGGCTCGTCGGCGTCAGCGTGGTCGCGGCCGACGGGGCGCCGCTGGTCCCGTGCGGGCGGTGCAGGCAGCTTCTGCTCGAGGCCGGCGGCGCCGGGCTGCTGATCGACTCCGACGACGGGCCGCGCAAGCTCGGCACGCTGCTGCCCGACGCGTTCACCGGGACCGACCTGGCCGAGCGGCGCGACCGCCGTGCCTGATGCCGTCGAGCTGATCAGGGCCAAGCGCGACGGGCAGGTCCTGGCCGCGGCCGACATCTCGTGGCTGATCGGCGCCTACACCCGCGGGCTGGTCGCCGACGAGCAGATGTCGGCGATGGCGATGGCGGTCTTCTTCCGCGGGCTGGCCCCGGCCGAGCTGCGGGCCTGGACCGGCGCGATGGTGGCGTCGGGCCGGCGGCTGGACCTGGGGGCGGTGCCGGCGCCGACCGTGGACAAGCACTCCACCGGCGGCGTGGGCGACAAGGTGTCGCTGATCCTGGCTCCGCTGGTGGCCAGTTGCGGCGCCGCGGTGCCCCAGCTCTCCGGCCGCGGGCTCGGCCACACCGGGGGAACCCTGGACAAGCTGGAGGCGATACCGGGCTGGCAGGCCGGGCTGTCCGCCGTGGAGTTTGTTGAGCTACTGGCCACGGTCGGCTGCGTCATCTGCGCCGCGGGGGAGGATCTGGCGCCCGCCGACCGCAAGCTGTATGCCCTTCGCGATGTCACCGGGACCGTGGAGTCGATCCCGCTGATCGCCAGCTCGATCATGTCCAAGAAGATCGCGGAGGGGACGCAGGCGCTCGTGCTCGACGTCAAGGTCGGCCGGGGCGCGTTCATGCGCGAGCTCGGCGCGGCGCGTGAGCTCGCCGAGACCATGGTGCGGCTCGGCACCGAGTCAGGGGTGCGGACGACCGCGCTGCTGACCGCGATGGACTGCCCGCTCGGCCGGGCGGTCGGCAACGCCGTCGAGGTCGACGAGGCGGTCGCGGTGCTGCGCGGCGAAGGGACCGGAGGCGGCGCAGCCGGGACCGGAGGCGGCGCAGCCGTGCCTGACGACCTGGTCACGGTCACGCTCGCGCTGGCGAGGGAGATGCTGGCGCTGGCCGGGGTCGACGCGTCGCAGACGGCCAGCGACCCGGCGCGGGCGCTGGCCGACGGGCGGGCGCTGGCCAAGTACCGGGCCATGATCGCCGGCCAGGGCGGCGACCCCGACGCGGTGCTGCCCGCCGCCGGGCAGATCCGGGTGGTGCGGGCGGCGGCTTCCGGCTGGCTGCGGGACCTGGACGCGCTCGCGGTCGGGACGGCGGCGTGGCGGCTCGGCGCCGGGCGGGCGCGCAAGGAGGACCCGGTCAGCGCCGCGGCCGGGGTGATCTGCCTGGCCAAGCCGGGGGAGCATGTCGAGCGGGGACAGCCGCTGCTCGAGCTGCGCGCCGACGACCCGGCGCGGTTCGCGCGGGCGATCGAGGCGCTGGACGGCGGGATGGAGATCGGGCCCGAGCCGCCGGTTGTCGGGTCGCCCGTCATCGAGCGGATCGGATAGCCGAGAATAGTCCGCATGTCGCCGACGCTTGAGCAGATCAGGCGGGTACCCAAGGTCCTGCTGCACGATCATCTCGACGGCGGGCTCCGCCCGGAGACCATCGTCGCGCTCGCCGAGCAGACCGGGTACGCCGGGCTGCCGACGACCGACCCGGCCGAGCTGGGCGTGCTGATCAGCGCGGCCGCGG
>DASPZH010000135.1:0-8000 GCA_035636335.1 Streptosporangiaceae bacterium | reverse complement strand
GCAGCCAGACCGAGCTTCAGGCGGGCGGGCTGCGGCTCGCGATCGACGGCGCGGTGGCAACCGTCACGCTCGGCCGACCCGAGCGCCGCAACGCTATGACCCCGGCGGTCTGGCATGGCCTCGCCGAGATCGGTTCGAGCCTGCCGCCGCAGGTCAGGGTCGTGGTGGTGCGCGGCGACGGACCATCCTTCTGCGCCGGCATCGACCTGAACCTGCTCGCCGGCGCGGCCGGCGGCGGCGAGCCGATCCCCGGGCCCGGCGACCAGGAGTTCGACCAGAAGGTCGCGGGCTTCCAGGCCGGGTACCTGTGGCTGCGGGACCCGGCGATCGTCTCTGTGGCTGCCGTGCAGGGACACGCGATCGGCGCCGGCTTCCAGCTTGCACTCGCCTGCGACCTGCGGATACTGGCCGACGACGCCAGGCTCTGCATGAAGGAGCCCGCGCTCGGGCTGGTTCCGGACCTGACCGGCACCAAGCCGCTGGTCGACATCGTGGGCCTGCCGCGAGCGATCGAACTCTGCCTGACCGCCCGCACGGTCACCGCGGCCGAGGCCGTGGCGCTGCGCCTCGCCGAGCTCGTGGTCCCGGCCGACGAGCTCGACGCCGCCGTGGCCGACCTCGTCGGCGCGCTGCTGGCCACCGATGCCGCCGCGGCCAGGGCGACCAAGGCACTGCTCCAGCACGCCACCGGGCACTCGCTGGCCGAGCAGGCAGCCGAGGAACGGCGGGTACAGGCGGAGTTGCTCAGGAGCCGCCGGGCGCGGTGATGCCGCCCGCGTCCCGGGCCCGGTTCGCCGTGAGCTAAACCGGGGAAGTTCTGCCGTACCCGCGCGGTTGCTCCGGCATGAGCTATGGCGGTTGGCACACCATGCGGTCGTTCTCCCGGGACCGTTCCATCACCCAGCAGAAGATCAAGAGCGGCACTGTCCGCAGGATCATGTCCTACGCCCGCCCGTACCGGCGTGAGCTGATCTTCTTCCTGATTATCGTCTCGCTCGACGCGGGGATCACCGTGGCGGTGCCCCTGCTGCTGCGCGGCCTGATCGACAACGGCATCCTGCCGCGCGACAAGGGGTACGTGCTCGCGATCGGGGCCGCCGTGGTCGGGCTCGCGCTGTTCGATGCGCTGCTCTCCATCGGCCAGCGCTGGTACTCGGCCAGGATCGGCGAAAGCCTGATCTACGACCTGCGCACCGAGGTCTTCGGTCACGTTCAGAGTCAGCCGATCGCGTTCTTCACCAGGGCGCAGACCGGCTCGCTGGTCAGCCGGCTGAACAGCGACGTGATCGGCGCGCAGCAGGCCCTGACCAGCACGCTGTCGTCGGTGGTCGCCAACGTGCTCTCGCTGGCGCTCGTGCTGATCGTGATGGTGTCGCTGTCCTGGCAGGTCACGCTGGTCGCACTGGTGCTGATCCCGCTGTTCATCGTGCCGGCCAGGCTCGTCGGGCGCAGGCTGCAGCGGCTGACCAGGGAGTCCATGCAGCTCGATGCGGCGATGGGCTCGACGATGACCGAGCGGTTCAATGTCGCCGGCGCGATGCTCGTCAAGCTCTTCGGCCGCCCGACGGAGGAGGCCGATGTCTTCGGCAACCGGGCCGGCCGGGTACGCGACATCGGCGTCCAGACGGCCATGTACGGGTCATCGCTGTTCGTCGCGCTGACCCTGCTGGCATCGCTGGCGACCGCGGTGGTGTACGGGCTGGGCGGCATTCTCGTCATCGACAACTTCTTCAAGATCGGCACGCTGGTCGCGCTGGCCGCGCTGATCGGCCGGCTTTACGGGCCGATCACGTCGCTGTCCAACGTCCAGGTCGACGTCATGACCGCGCTGGTCAGCTTCGACCGGGTGTTCGAGGTGCTCGACCTCAAACCGCTGATCGAGGACGCCCCCGACGCGGTCGCGTTCCAGCCAGGCACCTCGGCGCCGGCCATCGACTTCGACCACGTCTGGTTCAGGTATCCGACCGCGGCCGAGGTGTCACTCGCCTCGCTCGAGTCGATCGCGCTGCCCGCCCCCGAGCGCACGGACGCCAACGCCGACGTGCTGCGCGACGTCACGTTCCGCGCCCCGGCGGGCAAGCTCACCGCGCTGGTCGGGCCGTCGGGCGCGGGCAAGACGACGATCACGCACCTCGTCGCCAGGCTCTACGACCCGCGGTCGGGAACGATCACGATCGGCGACGACGACATCAAGGGCGTCACCCAGCAGTCGCTGCACGATGCGGTCGGCGTGGTCACCCAGGACGCGCACATGTTCCACGACACGATCAGGGCCAACCTCGCCTACGCCAAGCCGGGCGCCACCGAGGCCGAGCTCGTCGAGGCTTGCAGGGCGGCCCAGATCTGGCCGCTGATCGAGGGGCTGCCCGACGGCCTCGACACGATCGTGGGCGACCGCGGCTACCGGCTGTCCGGCGGCGAGAAGCAGCGGATCGCCCTGGCCAGGCTGCTGCTGAAGGCGCCGTCTGTGGTCGTGCTTGACGAGGCGACCGCGCACCTGGACTCCGAGTCCGAGGCGGCCGTGCAGCAGGCGCTGAAGACGGCGCTGGCCGGCCGGACCTCGCTGGTGATCGCGCACCGGCTGTCCACGATCATCCAGGCCGACCAGATCCTGGTCATCGACGGCGGCAAGGTCACCGAGCGGGGCACGCACACCGAACTGCTGGCCGCCGGGGGACTGTACACCGAGCTGTACCACACGCAGTTCGCCAGCCAGGAGACCGGAGCGCCGGCCGCCGGATCACTACTCGACGGGCGAGAGGTGGCCGGGCCGGCGGTCGCCGCCCGCGCCTGAGCGCCGCTAGCCGCGCCTGAGCCGCCGCCGCTAGCGGTGCCGGCGGCCGCGCTCCAGTCCGCTCAGGCGCATGAGGATCAGCACGAGGATGGCACCGAGTATCGAGCCGATGATGCCGACCGTATGGAACCGGTTGGGCGCGATCCTGTGGTACTGGATCAGGTTCCAGATGAACCCGCCGACGAACGAGCCGACGATGCCGAGCAGGATCGTCCCGAGCAGCCCGATCGGGTCGCGGCCTGGCACGAGCAGCCGGGCGACGGCTCCCGCGATCAGGCCGACGACGAGCAGCACGACGATGTAGGTAACCATGCTCGGCTAGCTACCGCGCTTTGGGCCCGTCATGCGGCCCGGCCCAGGGGACCTGCCTCGCCGGCTCGGGGGCGATGCAACACTTGATGCCAGCCATGCCTCCACGCCCGCGCCCACACATCCTGGTCGTCAACGGACGAAAGGTGCGACAGCCGGTATTCGTGATCGGCGCGCCGCACTCCGGCGCCGACCTGGTCACGCGTGCGCTCAAGCGGACGCCGGGATTCCACTTCACTCTCGGCCAGCCCAGCGTGCTGAACGTGGTTTTCGCGTTCGCCCGCAAGCCGTCGATCCAGCAGGGCAGGGGCGAGGCGGCAGCGACGGTCCTGCGCGACGCGTTCGCGCAGGCCTGGCAGGTCGCGCCGCACGCCTGCATGACCTGCCGGCCGGAATGCCAGCAGGCGACGACCAGGTCACCGGCGGGTACCTGCGTCGACGAGCGCGAGATCGGCAGGTACGGCGACGCCAGCCCGGCGCTCATCTACTGCGCGGAAGCCCTGGTCGACGCCTTCCCCGACGCCAGGCTGGTCCAGATCGTCAGGGACGGCCGGGGCGTCAGCGCCGCGATGCTGTCCGATCCCGAGGAACTGGCCTGGTTCGGGCGCGGCGTGGCGAACGTCGAGACCGAGTTCCCTAACCCGTTCTTCGGCATCGAGACCGAGGCCGACCGCGCCGCGTGGCCGTCGCTGTCGGCGGCCGGGAAGTGCGCCATGCGCTGGCGCGGGGCGGTGCACAAGATGGCCAGGCTGCGCAACAGCCTCGGCGCCGACCAGCTCACCACCTTCCGTTACGAGCAGGTGATCAGGGAACCGCAGGCCAGCGCCGCCGCGCTGTCCGAGTTCATCGACGCCGAGGTCACCTGCATCGACGTCCCGCCGAGCCAGCGCGAACCCGAGTCCTGGCGGCGGCTACTTAGCCCGGCCCAGCTCGCCGAGATCGAGAGGGTCGCGGGCCAGCAGCTTCGCCGCGTCGGTTACGGCGACTAGGGCGCGGCCCGGCGGGACATCTGGGCCTGGTGGCTGTCCAGGTTCAGGGCGGCCAGGATCAGCGGCACGTGGCTGAAGGCTTGCGGGGTGTTGCCGACCTGGCGGTGGTAGCGCGGGTCGTACTCCTCGCTGAGCAGGCCGACATCGCTGCGCAAGGCGAGCAGCTTCTCGAAGAGCTCGGCGGCCGCGTCGTGTTCGCCGATCAGGTGCAGCGCGTTCACCAGCCAGAAGCTGCACGCCAGGAACGCCCCCTCGCCGCCGGGCAGGCCGTCGACCGGGGCGCCGCCCGTCTCGGGTGGTGAGTACCGCAGCACGAGGCCGTCGTGGGTCAGCTCGCGCCTGATCGTGTGGATCGTGGACACGATCCTGGCGTCGTCGGGAGGCAGGAATCCCACCTCGGCCATCATCAGGACGGCCGCGTCGACCGAGCGGCTGCCGTAGTACTGGGTGAAGGTGCCCCGGCTCGCGTCGTAGCCCTTCTCACACACCTGAGCGTGGATCTCGTCGCGGATCGTCCGCCACCGCTTGAGCATCGACTCGGGCGGGAAGGCAAGGCCAGTCTCTGCCATCTTGATCCGGCGGTCGAAGGCCACCCAGGCCATCGCCTTGGAGTGAACGAAGTGCTGCGGCCCGCCGCGCACCTCCCAGATTCCCTCATCGGGCTCCGTCCAGTGCTCCTCGAGGTAGATGAGCAGCTTGTTGAGCAGGCTCGCCGTGTGCCTGTCGACGCTGAGCCCGGCCTGCTGGCCGAGCATGAAGGCGTCGATGACCTCGCCGTACACGTCGAACTGGACCTGGCGCACGGCGTCATTGCCGATCCTGACCGGGGCAGATCCCTCGTATCCACTCAACCAGTCGGCGGTCCACTCAGTGAGCCTTCGCTCGCCCGCCACCCCGTACATGATCTGGACGTCAGCGGCCGACCCGGCCACCGCGCGGCCCAGCCACCGCCGCCAGGCGGCGGCCTCGTCGACGTACCCGGTCCGCAGCAGGGCCTCGAGAGCAAGCGTGGCATCACGCAGCCAGCAGTACCGGTAATCCCAGTTCCGCACGCCGCCGAGATCCTCGGGAAGCGATGTCGTCGGCGCCGCGACGATTCCGCCGGTCGGCTCGTAGGTGAGCGCCTTGATCGTGATCAGGGAGCGGACCACCGCGTCCCGGTACCGGCCCTGGTAGCTGCACCGCGCCACCCAGTCGGCCCAGAACCCGGCCGTCTGGGCGAGCGCGTCGTCGGCATCGGTGGCCGGCGGCGGCCCCGGCACGTGCGAGGGCAGCCAGGTCAGCACGAACGGCACCCGCTCGCCCGCCCGCACCACGAATTCGGCCTGGTGTGCCATCTCGTGCCCGACCAGCCTGACCGGAGTCCTGATCCACACCGAGTCGGGGCCCGCGACCGCACAGACGGCGTCCTCGGTCCTGCGCACCCAGGGCACGACCCGCCCGTAGCCGAAGCGCAGCGTGATCGCGCTCTCCATCGCCACCGCGCCGCTGACGCCCTCGACGATCCTGACCAGCACCGGAGTGTCGTCACCGCGCGGCGGCATGAAGTCGATCACGTTGACGGTGCCGCCGGCCGTCGTCCACCGGGTCTCGAGGATCAGCGTGTCCGGCCGGTACCGGCGCTCCACCGTGCCGGCTCTCGAGGCCGGGCCCTCCGCCGCGGTCGGGTTCAGTCGCCACCGGCCGTTCTGGGCATCGCCGAGCATCGCGGCGAACACGGCGTCGGAGTCGAACCGAGGCAGGCAGAGCCAGTCGATCGACCCCTCCCGGCTGACCAGGGCCGCCGACTGCATGTCGCCGATCAGCGCGTAGTCCTCGATCGGCGGATAGACGTGGCTCTGCCCTCGCATCCCGCCTCCTTTCCCTCGTCCCGGCTTCCCCTGATCCCAGCTTCTCCCGGGGTCCAGCCTGGCACGGCGACCGGGCGGCGCGCCCTAAGCTTGGGCTGTGTCCGCCGCCCGAGTCCGCCGCGCCGCGTGCGCGCTCGCCGTCGCCGCGCTGGGCGCCGGCCTGCTCGGAAGCTGCGCCAAGATGAACGCGGCGCTCGGCCGGCAGTGGGTCGTCGTGCAACTCGCGCCGGACACCTCGGTCGCGACCGCGAGGCACCTGACCGCGGCGTGCTCGCACGTTCCCGGCCTGCACCCCGAGCCGGTCAAGCCGACCGCTGCGGGCCGCGTCGTCGAGTCCGTGCGTTTCGATACGACCCACGCGAGCGATGCCGACATGGCCAGGCTGCAGGGCTGCCTGCAGCGCTTCCCCGCCGTCCAGGGGTTGACCGTCGGAGAGCCCGGCTACTGATCCCTGAGCAGCGGCTCGGCCAACCCGGGCGCTGCCGGGACGTCGGCCAGCACCCGGTCGGCGCGGGTGTAGACGTTCATCGAGCCGCCACGCAGGAACCCCACCAGCGTCAGCCCGGCGTCGGCGGCCAGGTCGGCGGCCAGCGAGGACGGCGCCGAGACCGCGGCCAGCATCGGGATCCCGGCCAGCACGGCCTTCTGCACCAGCTCGAAGGATGCCCGGCCGCTGACCAGCAGCACGCACCCGCGCAGCGGCAGCCTGCCCTGCCGCAGTGCCCAGCCGACGACCTTGTCGACCGCGTTGTGCCTGCCCACGTCCTCGCGGACGACGAGCAGCCCGCCGCCGGCCTCGAACACCCCCGCGGCGTGCAGCCCGCCGGTGCTGGCGAACACGCGCTGGGCGTCCCGCAGCGTCTGCGGCGTCGAGGTCAGCCAGCCAGCCGGGACCCGCACGTGGTCTTCGTTGATGTCATAGATTTTTTCGACGAAGAGCTCGGCGGTGCTCGCCTTCCCGCAGACGCCGCACGCGCTCGTGGTCATGAAGTTCCTGCGCGCCGCGGGCGCCGCTTCCAGGCCGGGCCGCAGTTCGACGTCGACGATGTTGCCGGTGCCGTCGTGACCGGCGTGGCCGCAACTCGTCCCGTCGCACAGCCTGATCGCGGCGATGTCGCCGGGGGAGCGGACGATCCCCTCACTGACCAGGAAACCGGCGGCCAGGTCGAGGTCGTCGCCCGGCGTTCGCATCGTCATCGTGAGCGCCTGCCCGGCCACCCTGATGCCGAGCGGCTCCTCGGCGGCGAGCAGGTCGGACCGCTCGCTGGCCTGCGGCGCGTCCGCCGGGTCGGACAGCCGGATGCGCAGAACCCGCCGGCGTGCCGTCCTGCCGCTCATGTCCTGCCTTCCCGCCCGGGCTGTCACCGCCAGGTTAATGCGCCGCCAACGCGACCCGGCCCGGCGGGCGTGTAAACGTTGTCGACTTCGCGCTCGTGCAGCACTATGGCCTGATGGCGGAGGCATCACCGGGCCGGGGCGGCTACCACCGTCGCGATCGCAGGACCAGCTACCACCATGGCGACCTGGCCAACGCGCTGGCCGACGCGGCGACCGAGATGGCCAGAGCCGGCGGCCCGAACGCGGTCGTGCTGCGCGCCGCCGCCCGCGCCGCCGGCGTGTCGGCGGCCGCCGCGTACCGGCACTTCGCCGACCACGACGAACTGCTCCAGGTGGTCAGGCAGCGCGCACTCGACTCGCTGGCGGCGGCGATGCGGCTGAGCCTGAACGAGGGCCAGCCGCTGGCCGACCCGGCCGAGGAGTCGCTGCGCCGGCTGCGCGCGCTCGGGCGTGCCTACATCAGGTTCGCGCTCGACGACCCGGGCCTGTTCCGCACCGCGTTCTGCCGTCCGGACAAGCCGCGGCCCGACGCCGCGACCCGTATGGCGTCGCACGGACCCTATGCGCTGCTCAGCGCCGTGCTCGACGAACTGGTCGAACACGGCGTGCTCGACCCGGCCAGGCGCACCGGCGCCGAGATTCCGGCCTGGGCTGCGGTGCACGGCCTGGCGACGCTGCTCATCGACGGGCCGCTGGCGCTGATCACCGAACAGGAGCGGG
>DASPZH010000134.1:0-2416 GCA_035636335.1 Streptosporangiaceae bacterium | reverse complement strand
CTTCTCTTCATCGTGTGCCTCCGTTCGTAGCAGGTTTCGCGTATACCCGTCACCACGTAGGCCACACGGAGATCGTTCAACTCCGGCCGGTGGCGGATGTGGCAGCGATGTCCTGCGCGGCGCGGTCCGGCGAACGTCGTTGTGGCAGCGCTGTTCGCCGGCGAACATCGCTGTGGCAACGCTGTTCTGGGCGGCGACCGCCGGCGGACATCGTTGTGGCAGCGCTGTTCACCGGGAAGCGCAGGTGCGGGGCGCGGCGGTCCAGTGGACGGGGCGGGGCGCGGCGGGCCCGCGGGCGCAGGCGGCGGGCGGGCCGGGCGGGCCGGCGGACCAGCGCGCCAGAAACTGACCCGGTGAACCCCTTGGCCTCGCGACGGCCGCACCAACGGTTCACCGGTGCTCGTGGTTCGCTAAGTTGGGCGGGCATGTACCTCACTCAGAGCGAGGAAGAGCGGATCACGATCTTCACGGCCGCCGGGCGCGCGGCGGTGCGCCGCGAGGACCTGATGGACGGCATCCCCGCGCTGGTGCCGGAGATCCGGCTTGAGGCCGGTTAGGTCGACGGATAGGCGAGGCCGCCGATGGCATCCATCAGATCAGCTTGGATCGCGGCGATCCTGTTCTGCTTGGTACCCGCGGCCGCGGGCTGCGCGGCCGGCCCGTCGACCGGCGCCGAGCCGTCAACCGCTCCTGCGCGATCGACGGGCCCGGCCATGGCCCCGCGGGCGCTCGCAGCCAAATACCTGGCCATCGCCGAGCCCGCCAACCACCGGCTCGACATCGAGGTGGACGCCTACGCGGACAACGCCCACCACGACCTGGCTGCCGCGCGGAAGGCGCTGCGCGCGGAGGCGGCGACCGAGCGGCAGTTCGACCGCAGCCTGGCCGCGATCTCCTTTCCGCGCGCGATCGAGACCACCGCCCGGGCGCTGATCCGCGTCAACGAGATCAGGGCCAGGCTCGCTCTCCGGCAGGCCGCGGCGCCGTCGATCCGGGCCTTGCTGTCGTTCACCGCCACCCACAACGCGGCCGACGCGGAGGTCGAGGCGCAGGTGCGCGTGATCCGCCGCCAGCTCGGGCTGCCGCCGCCCGAGACCAGCTAGCCGATGCACCGCAGCCGGTGGGAGGAGGAGCTGCCGCGCGTCGTCGGCGACCTGCGTGCAGGAGTCCGTCGACGAACCTGACCTGTGGTCCGCCGCCGTCGCGCTGGCCCGGTAGGTCGCGTCGGCGGCATCTGAGACAATGGCGGCGTCGGGAGGAAACGCCATGCAGCTTGGCCTCCATCTGGCCGACTTCACCTGGCCGGACGGCCCGCAGGGCCTTGGCAAGAACCTGACCACGGTGGCCAGGGCGGCCGAGGACGCCGGTTTCGCCAAGCTCAGCGTGATGGATCACGTCTGGCAGATCGGCGTCGTCGGGCCGCCGGAGCACGAGATGCTCGAGGCCTACACGGCCCTGGGTTACCTGGCCGCGTGCACATCGAGGATCGAACTGCTGGCCTGGGTGACGGCCGTGGTGTACCGCGAGCCCGGCATGCTGGCCAAGTGCGTCACGACGCTCGACGTGATTTCCGGCGGCCGGGCCTGGCTCGGCATCGGCGCGGCGTGGAACGCCGACGAGGCACTCGGTCTCGGGCTGCCGTTCCCGCCCACCGCCGAGCGGTTCGAGCGGCTGGAGGAGGCGCTGCAGATCTGCCTGCAGATGTGGTCCGAAGACGAGGGCTCTTACTCGGGCAAGCACTACCACCTGGCCAGGACGCTCAGCTCGCCGCAGCCGCTCAGCCGCCCGCACCCGCCGATCCTGATCGGCGGTGGCGGCGAGCGCAAGACGCTCCGGCTGGTGGCCAAGTACGCGCAGGCATGCAACCTGTTCGCTGGTCCCGATCTCGAGCGCAAGCTCGACGTGCTCCGGGGGCACTGCGAGGCCGTCGGCCGCGACTACGACGAGATCGCCAAGACCGTGATGCTGCCGCTCGATCCCGGCCATGACGGCGAGAAGGTCGACGCGCTGCTCGAGCGACTGCGCGGCCTCGCCGCGCTGGGAGTCTCGCACGCGCACGGCCGGGTGCCGGATGTCGCGGCCATCACCCCGCTCGAGGTTCTCGGGGAGCGCGTCATCCCCCAGGCCGCGGGGTTCTGACCGCCTGCCCGCGGCGGCAGGCCGGCTCGCGCTACCACAGGCCGGGGATGAGCCGCCAGGGAACCCGCCGCCGGTAGGGCTCATAGCCGGGCGATGCGGCGAGGACGCGCTCCTCGGCGCAGGCACGTCCCGCGTTGCAGGCGGTGACGAAGACCAGGACGACGGCGTTCCGCACCGAGATGCTCTGGAGCAGGTATCCGACCTGGATCACGACGTAGGCCGCGTAGACGGGATGGCGGATCACCGCGTACGGACCTCGGGTCACCAGGCCGCGGTC
>DASPZH010000133.1:0-3482 GCA_035636335.1 Streptosporangiaceae bacterium | reverse complement strand
CCGCCGTCGCCGACCTGCGGGCCGGCGCCGCCTGGGACGCGCCAGACGCGCCATCGGACGACGAGATCGAGCAGTACCTGCGCGCCCACCCGTCCGACGGCGCCCCGGGTCGCTGGGGCGGTGCGTTCGACCATCAGGAGGGATCGGCGGCGACCGCGCTGGAGAGCGCCGCGGTCCGGTGCGAGGCGACCTACACCACCGCGTACATCGCCCCGGCCGCGCTGGAAACCAGGACCGCCGTCGCGGCCTGGGACGACGGCGGCCGGCTGACCGTGTGGACCGGCACGCAGACTCCGTTCCCGGTCCGGGGCCAGGTCGCGGCGGCGCTGGGCGTCGACGAGCACGACGTGCGGATCATCGTCCCGGCGACCGGCGGCGGCTTCGGCGGCAAGCACGCCGCCGGGATCGCCACCGAGGCCGCGATCCTGGCCAGGCAGGCGGGCCGGCCCGTCCGGGTCGCCTGGAGCCGGGCGGAGGAGTTCACCGTCGGCACGCTGCGGCCCGCCGCGGTGATCGATGTCACGGCCGGCGTCGGCGCGGACGGCAGGCTGTCGGGATGGAGCTTCACGAACATCAACTCGGGAGCGGCGGGCATCTCCACCCCCTACCGTGTCGCCGACCAGCGGCTCGCGTACCAGCCCGCGCACAGCCCGCTCCCCCAGGCCTCGTACCGGGCGCTGGCGGCGACCGCGAACAACTTCGCCAGGGAGTCGATGATCGACGAGCTCGCCCACCTGACCGGCGCCGATCCGGTCGAGTTCCGGCTGCGCAACCTGGCCGACGAACGGCTGGCGGCGGTGCTCAGGGCGGTCGCCGAGCACATCGGCTACCAGGCCGGGCACGCCCCCGTGTCCGGGATCGGCGTGGGCATCGCCTGCGGGCTGGAAAAGGACGGCCGGGTGGCGACCGCCGCGCAGGTGACCGTCGGCCCGGGCCGGCAGGTCCGGGTGACCGGGCTGGTCACCGGCTACGAGTGCGGCGCGATCGTGAACCCCGCCACGGTCGCCAGCCAGATCGAGGGCGCCGCCGTGATGGCGCTCGGCGGCGCCATGTACGAGGCCATCAGGTTCACCGACGGCGCCGTCGCCAACCCGGCCTTCTCCGCCTACCGGGTGCCCCGGCTGGCCGACGTCCCGCCGGTCGAGGTCATCCTGCTTGACCGGCCCGACCTCCCGTCGGCGGGCGCCGGCGAGGCCCCGATGATCGCGGTGGCCCCGGCAATCGCGGCGGCGATCTTCGAGGCGACTGGCCGGCGGTTGCGGTCGCTGCCGCTGACCAGCGACGGGACGCTGTCCGGCGGGTAGGGTGCCGCTCCCCCGCTGGCCGCGCCCTAGTGATGGAAGGCAGCGGTGCTCCTGCCCTCGTGCGGCAGCGGGCCGTCCAGGCCGTCCAGGTACTTCACCGAGTCGGCGATCCGGTCGAGCAGCGCGTCGGCGAGATCCATCGACAGGCCGTTGCGTACCACCACGCGCTGGACGGTGACGTCGGACAGGTCGTCGGGCATCGGGTAGGCGGGAACCAGCCAGCCGCGCTGCCGCAACTGGTTGCTCAGGTCGTACAGGTCCCACTTGCCGGTGTAGCCGTGCTTGAGCCGCCAGGCGAAGACGGGGATGTCCGGCCCGTCGCCCCACAGCTCGAACGGCGCCATCTTGACGATCTCGTCGGCGAGGTGCCTCGCGACGTCGTGCGAGGCCCGCTGCACCGCGCGATAGCCGTCCCGGCCGAGGCGCAGGAAGTTGTAGTACTGGAGCAGCACCTGCGCGCCGGGGCGGGAGAAGTTCAGCGCGAACGTGGGCATGGAGCCGCCCAGGTAGCTGACCGTGAAGATCAGGTCCTCGGGCAGGTAGTCGGCCGACCGCCAGACCACCCAGCCAAGACCCGGGTAGACCAGGCCGTACTTGTGCGCGCTCGTGCTGATGGAGTGCACCCGGTCGACCCTGAAGTCCCACTCGAGCTCGGGCTGCAGGAACGGGGCGACGAACGCGCCGGATGCGCCGTCGACGTGAATCGGGATGTCGAGCCCGGTGTCGGCCTGGACCTGGTCGAGGGCGGCGGCGATCTTGCCGACTGGCTCGTACATGCCCGTGAAGGTCACTCCCATGATCGCGACCACGCCGATGGTGTTCTCGTCGACGTAGGAGGCCAGGTCGTGCCCGTCGAGCGTCCGGTGCTCGTCGGTGATCGGCACCAGCCGCGCCTCGACGTCCCAGTAGTTGGCGAACTTCTCCCAGCAGACCTGGACCGCCGCGCTCATGACCAGGTTCGGCCGGTCGGCCGGCTTGCCCGCCGCGCGACGGGCCTGCTGCCAGCGGCGCTTGAGCGCCAGCCCGCCGAGCATGCAGGCCTCGGACGAGCCGATCGTGGACGTGCCGATCGCGTCGCGCGGGTCAGGGGCTTGCCACAGCCTGGCCAGGATCTTCCAGCAGCGGTCCTCGATCGCCGCCGTGGCCGGGTACTCGTCCTTGTCGATCATGTTCTTGTCGAACGCCTCGCCGTACAGTTTCGAGGCGGCCGGGTCCATCCAGGTGCCGACGAACGTGGCCAGGTTCAGCCTGGCGTTGCCGTCGAGCATCGCCTCGTCGTGCACCACCTGGTAGGCGGTCTCTGGCAGCATCGGGTCGTCGGCGAGCGCGAACCTCGGCCGCTCGGTGGCCTCGCCCGGCCGGGAGAACAGCGGGTTGATGTCGATGCTGCCGCGCCTGGGCGCCATGATTGTGCTCCTGAGGGTGTGAGAATGTGATCCGCTGCCAGCGAATGCTTATTGGGAAGGGATGTACCCCGATGACAGTGGCCGAACTGCTCGAAGACGCGCTCGGCAGGGTCCGTGAGGTAGTCCACGAGGCGGTCGGCGGGCTGACGCCCGAGCACCTCGCGCACCGGCCGCAGCCATCGGCGAACTCGATCGGCTGGCTGATCTGGCACCTGACCAGGGTCCAGGACGACCACATCTGCGAGGTGGCCGGGGTCGAACAGGCCTGGACGGCGGAAGGCTGGGCGGGCAGGTTCGGCCTGCCGTTCGATGCCGCGGCGACGGGCTGGGGCCATGGCGCCGACGAGGTGGGCGCGGTGCGGGTTACGTCGGCCGACCTGCTGACCGGCTACCACGACGCGGTGCACGGCAGGTCGGTGGCGTTCGTGCGCACCGTGACCGATGCCGACCTGGACCGGGTCGTGGACGAATGCTGGGACCCGCCCGTGACGCTCGGTGTCCGGCTGGTCAGCGTCATCGACGACGATGCGCAGCACGCCGGGCAGGCTGCCTACCTGCGCGGCCTGATCACCGGCCGGTAGCCGGCGCGGCCGGCACGGCGGCGCGGACGGCGATAATGCGTGCGGGCCACGGCCGACCGGGGCGATAGACTCCGGCCCATGTTTCCTGCCCTGTCCGACAAGCCAGACGCCGATTCGCTGGAGCGCGCGATCCTCGACTTCTGGGATCGTGAGGACATTTTCGCCAAGGTGCGAGCGCGCAACGCCGGCGG
>DASPZH010000132.1:0-4445 GCA_035636335.1 Streptosporangiaceae bacterium | reverse complement strand
AGTGGCCGACGTGGCCACCTCGCGTAAGCGTATCGAACTGCAGATGAACCAGGTCCAGCAGACCACCGACAAGCTTGACCGCCAGGCCAGGGAGTCGCTCGGGGCCGGCCGGGAGGATCTCGCCCGCGAGGCGCTGTCCCGTAAGTCCGGCGTCCAGGCGCAGCTCGCCGACCTGCAGACGCAGTACGCCTCGCTGCAGGGCGAGGAGGAGAAGCTGACCGCCGCATCGCAGCGCCTGCAGGCCAAGGTGGACGCGTTCCGGGTGAGGAAGGAGACCATCAAGGCCACCTATACCGCCGCGGAGGCGACGACCAGGATCAACGAGGTCTTCACCGGCATCTCGGAGGAGATGAGCGATGTCGGCCTGGCGGTCCAGCGCGCCGAGGACAAGACCGAGCAGATGAAGGCGCGGGCCGGCGCGATCGACGAGCTGATGGCCTCCGGCGCGCTGACGGACGCCCTCGGCGGGCCGCCGCCCGACGACATCCAGACCGAGCTAGACCGGATGGGCGCCACCCACGGCGTCGACGCCGAGCTGGAGCGGATGAAGGCCGAGCTGGCCGGCGGGAGCGCCCCGAAGGAGATCACCGGCTCGTCCGGGCAGGCCGACCCCTCGGTCGCGCAGCCAAGCGGGACCAGCTTCCAGAAGGAGCAGCCGGGCTCGGGGGGTGCCTAGATGATCATCCGGATCATGGGCGAAGGGCAGCTTAAGCTGGACGCCTCGGGCGTCGACGAGCTCAACAGGCTGGACTCGACGCTGGAGCAGGCCGTCGAGCAGAACGACGGGGCCGCATTCGGTTCCGCGCTGCATGCCTTGCTCGAGAAGGCCCGTGCCGTCGGCACCGCGCTGCCGCCCGACGCGATCGAACCCTCCGAGCTGATCCTGCCGCGCGAGGGCGCGACCATCGACGAGGTGCGCGACCTGCTCGCCGACGGCGGTCTGATCCCGGGCTGAGTTGGGGCTGGCTCCTGGTTGGGTCGTGGACTTGAGTTCGCCAGTGCTGGGCAGCGGGCAGGCGGCGGGAGCGCCGCCTGCCCGCGGCTAGGGGGCCCGGACGGGCGACGGCGCGCAAACCATCGCCGCTCTTGCGATGTAATGAAGTACGCGGCTTCCCGCGTTGACCGGGATCGAAACGGAGGCGGCGATGGCTCGGACACGCTACGCGACTGACCGGGGGCTGATCGCGCGCATGAGCGCGACCATGTTCCTGATCGGCCTCGTCTTCACCGCGTTCATCATCGTGATCGTGCTGCTGCTCACGCAGTACAGCAACGTCAGCAACGGCGGCATCGTGTTCATCGCGGTGCTGTTCGGCGCGGCGATCTCGTTCGGCTCCTTCTACTGGTCCGACAAGATCGCCCTGAGCACGGCGGGCGCTCAGCTTGTCGGGCCGCAGGACGGGCCGATGGCGGCCGAGCTGCACGGCGTGATCGACCGGCTCTGCGCGCTGGCGGACATGCCCAAGCCGCGGGTCGCGATCGCGCCGACCGACATGCCGAACGCCTTCGCGACCGGGCGCAGCAGCAAGGTCGCCGTGGTCTGCGTGACCCAGGGCCTGCTCAGAAGGCTGGACAGAAACGAGCTCGAGGGCGTGCTCGCGCACGAGATGTCGCACGTGGCGCACAAGGACGTCGCGGTCATGACGATCGCGTCGTTCCTGGGCATCATGGCCGCGCTGCTGGTCAGGTTCGCCTTCTACTCCGAGCTCTTCGGCGGGGGCGGCGGCCGCGGCCGGGGCCGGGGCGGCGGCAACGACCAGAACGCGCTGCCGGTCGTGCTGATCGTGATGGTTGTCGGGATTGTCGTCTACGCGATCAGCTTCCTGCTGATCAGGCTGCTGTCCAGATATCGTGAGCTGTCGGCCGACCGGTCCGGTGCGCTGCTGACCGGCCAGCCGTCGGCCCTGGCCAGCGCGCTGGTGAAGGTGAGCGGCGACATCGCCAGGATCCCGACCAGGGACCTGCGGGCCGCCGAGCCGCTGAACGCGTTCTACTTCGCGCCCGCCCTGTCGGCGACCAGGGGCCAGGTGACCCTGTCGAACATCTTCTCGACCCACCCCTCGCTCGAGAAGCGGCTGGCGGCGCTGGAGAAGATCTCGCAGCAGCTCAGCAGGTAGGCCGCGCAGGGCCAGCCGGGCCGGCCGCGATCAGGGGATGGCAAGGGAGGTAGGTCACAGGTGGGATTGCTCGACACGCTGCTCGGCCGGACCAGGCCCGTGCCACCAAACCTGGACGCGCTGTTCGCGCTGCCGTCGGCCGCGATCACGCTGCAGGCGGCGACCGCCTTCGCGCCGACCGGAACCGGTTCCGTCTGCTTCCGCGCGGCCGAGGGCAGGGCCTTCAGCGACATCGAGAAGGACGTCAAGGACCTGCTGAGCATGGGGGAGGCGAAGACCTCGGTCGAGATCTCCGCGGACTCCTACGGATTCACCTGGCTGGTCTGCAAGCATGCGGCCGACGACATCGAAGGTCTCGTCACTGACCTGCACGCGGTGAACTCGACGCTGGAGGCGGGCGGCTTCGGGCCGCAGCTACTGTGCACGATCCTGAGCTTCCGTGCCAGCCCGGGCGGCCGGCTCGGCCTGGTCTACCTGTACAAGCGCGGCACCTTCTACCCGTTCGCGCCGCAAGCTGGCGAGCGCCGCGACAACGCGACCGAGTTGCAGGTGCGCGGCGTGCTCGGCAACGACCTCAAGATCGAGACCGACCTCGGCCGCTGGTTCCCGGTCTGGGGCGCGCCCGGTCTGTGACCGCGGGGCCCGGGCCGGGCGAGCCCGGGCGCGCAGGCTCAGGGCAGGGCGAGCATCTGGTCAAGCGCGGCCCTGGCCTCGGCCGCGGTCTGCGTGTCGACGGTGATGCGGTTCACGACCTGGCCGGCCGCCAGCGACTCCATCGCCCACACCAGATGCGGCAGGTCGATCCGGTTCATCGTGGAGCAGTAGCAGACGGTCTTGTCGAGGAACACGATGGTCTTGTCCTGGTGGGTCTGCGCCAGCCGCTGCACCAGGTTGAGCTCGGTGCCGACCGCCCACGCCGACCCGGCGGGCGCCCGCTCGATCGTCGAGATGATCTTCTCGGTCGAGCCGACCAGGTCCGCGGCGGTGACGACCTCGTGGACGCACTCGGGGTGCACGATCACGTTCACCCCACCGATCCGCCGCCTGACCTCGGTGACGTTGCCGGCCACGAACCGGCCGTGCACCGAGCAGTGCCCGCGCCACAAGATCATGGTGGCCCGGCGCAGTTCCTCGGGGTCGAGGCCGCCGCCCGGCTTGCGCGGGTCCCAGACGACGCAGTCGGCGGTGTTCATCCCGAGTTCGAGCACCGCGGTGTTGCGACCCAGGTGCTGGTCGGGCAGGAAGAGTACCTTGGTGCCCTGGCCGAGCGCCCAGGTCAGCGCGCGCTTGGCGTTGGACGAGGTGCACACCGTGCCGCCGTGGCGGCCGGTGAAGGCCTTGATGTCGGCGGAGGAGTTCATGTAGGTGACCGGGATGACCGTGCCGGCCAGGCCGAGGTCCTCCAGGTTCTCCCAGCACTCCTCGACCTGGCTGTACGTCGCCATGTCGGCCATCGAGCACCCTGCCGCCAGGTCCGGCAGGATGACCTGCTGGTCCGGCGAGGTCAGGATGTCCGCGGACTCGGCCATGAAGTGAACTCCGCAGAAGACGACGTACTCGGCACCCGGCCTGGCGGCCGCCTCGCGGGCGAGCTTGAACGAGTCGCCGGTCACGTCCGCGAACCTGATCACCTCGTCGCGCTGGTAGTGGTGGCCGAGCACGAACGCCCGGTCGCCGAGTTCGGCGCGGGCGAGCGCGGCGCGTCGCACCAGGGAGGGATCGGACGGAGCGGGCAGCTCACCCGGGCACGACACGCCGCGCTCGCTGCGCGAGTCGGACCCGGCGCCGAGCACCAGCAGCGGCAGGTCGCGGCCCGGCCGGTGACCGCCGCCGGCTGGCGCGCGGTCCGCGCCCTGGCCGGTGGTCGTGAGCTGACTTGACGAGCTGGACATGGCAAGCCCCACTTCGCGCGACTTATCGTCGAACTGACGATACAGCCAGCATACTCCTCCCGCCGGAGACGGAATGAGGGCGGCGGGCATATCGTTGGACTCATGGACCGACAGGCCGCGCAGGCCGCGCGGCCCCTTGACCACAGGAGCTAGCCAGATGACAGTTCAGGACGTGACGGCTCAGGGCGTCATCCTCACCGAGGTTGCCGCCGCCAAGGTCAGCACGCTGCTGGCCCAGGAGGACCGTGATGACCTCCGGCTGCGTATCGCGGTCCAGCCCGGCGGCTGCTCTGGCCTGCGCTACCAGCTCTACTTCGACGAGCGCGAGATCGAAGGTGACATCGTCAGCACCTTCAACGGCGTCCAGGTCGTCACCGACAAGATGAGCGGGCCGTACCTGACCGGCGCCACCATCGACTTCGTGGACACGATCGAG
>DASPZH010000131.1:0-9120 GCA_035636335.1 Streptosporangiaceae bacterium | reverse complement strand
CTTGTTCAGCGGGATGCGCATGCAAGGCGCGGGGCGGTAGCGGTGGATTGCGGGGTCGGCGGGGGAGTGTAGCGCGCTTGTAGGCTCGGCACCGTGAGCGACGCTGCGGGCGTGGGTGACCGGCTGCGCGAGGTGCGCAAGCGGCGCGGCATGACGCGAGCCCGGCTCCTGCTGACGGCGCGATGTGGAGTCCCCTCGCTGACGTGCTGGGCGAGCCGCCCGCGGACGATGAGCCGGCGGCTGCGGCTGACGTGGCGTCTGCTCTCGCGTCGGCGACCCGGCTGTACCACGCGAACAGGTACGCCGAACTTGCCGCAGTGCTGCCGGGCCTGGTGCGCGACGCATCCGCTGAGCCGCCCGTGCTGCGGTCCAGGGTGCTCCGGCTTGCCGGGTCGGCGCTGACCCAGGCCAGGCAGCGGGACGCGGCGCGGGACGCGCTGGACTGGTCGTTCGCGGATGCTGAGGCAGCGGGAAGCGTGCTCGACGCCGCGTCAGCGGTGATCACGCAGGCATGGCTGATGCTGGGCGAGCGCCGGTTCGAGGACGTGCGCTTGACGGCGGCGCTGTGGGCCGACCGGGTAGAGCCCAAGCTGTCAGCCGCGTCACGGCCGGAAGTCTCAGCGTGGGGATGGCTGCTGCTGCGGGCATCGGCTGCCGCGATCCGCGACAACCGGACCGGGGAAGCTGCCGACTTCATGCGCCTCGCTGAGGCGGCAGCCGTCGCAGTCGGCCCTGAGAAGGGCTCCTATCACGCCTACTTCACCACGTTCGGGCACCGGCCACCGTCGCGATGAAGAAGGTGGAGAATGCCGTCATCGACGGCAGGCCGATGCTGGCGCTCAGCCTCGCTGCCGCCGTCCCTCCCGGCCTGCGCCCGACGTCGGACAACCGGAACCGGCACCTGCTCGACGTGACCGCCGCGCACCTGGATCTGCGCCAGTACGCCGCAGCGTCCGACACGCTGCAAAAGCTGTCCGTGCAGGCTCCCGCGTGGCTGGCTCCGCACAGCCGACCGCAGCGGGCCTGATGAGCCAGATCATCACCCGCCGGCGGCTGCTGACGCCTCAGATGCGCGAGCTTGCCGAGATCATGCGTCTGCCGCTCTGACCTGCGGCGTTAGCACTTCCGGGGACACCATCCGCGAGTGCCACTAGATCAGGCAGCGCCGCGATCCTAACTTGCGGATCGTGACTGGCAGCGACGATGCAGTGACCCTCGGACCTAAGCAGCGGAGCGGAGCACGCCCAACCGCACCGGGAGAGACGCGCTACTGGTGTTCCTGCGATCCTGAACAGCCGTTCCTCCTGTCGAGCGAACTTGTGCGGCACGTCATGGAGGCACGCGCTCGTGAGGCAGGCCATGAAGCAGCGCGATCCTGAGCGCGGGGCGGTCGCAGGAGGACGTTCACCAGCGGCAGCGACAGAGCGAGGCTGAGATCGTCGAGGCCCGGTGCTCCGGTTGGGCCGTCATGTACGGGCAGCACTCCCGCCTCTTCTGGGCGTTCGGCGCTCCTGACGGCCAGCCCATTGCGGCGGGGTCGGCATCGGAACTCTTAGGCCGAATCCTCGCGGCTGACCGCTCGCGCTCGTACTACGACGGGGCACCACACCACCGACGCTGAACGCGGGTCAATACGAAAAGCAAACTGACCTACTACCCACTTTCAGGCTGACGTGGCGTTGACGCGGGCTATGGCCGGGTGGGTCGGCCGGTTCAGCTCTCCCCGCCTCCGGCCCCTTCGGCCGGGCCCCGCGGCGGCGCTGCGGCCGGGCGGAAGCTGGCGACGAGCTTGGCGACGAGGGTAGCGAGGAAGATCTGGCCGGTCATGGCCTCCAGCATCGCGATGGCGCGGCCCTCGCTGTGGGCCGCGGTGAAGTCCCCGTAGCCAAGGGTGGTGAGCGTGGTGAAGCTGAAGTACTGGAAGTTCGACCCGTTCCCCGGCTGACCGCCGGCGAAGAAGTCCCGGTCGTGAAGGTAGTACATCGCCGCGTAGAACGCCGAGTACATCAGCCCGATGATCAGGTAGGCGCTGATCGCCCCGAAGATGCTCTGCAAGGTCACCTGGCGGACCGAGAGAATCTGCCGCACGATCGTCATGACGATCAGCAGGAGCAGCACGCCGGTCCAGGCCGAGGCCACGCCGCGGCCGACGTCACCGCCGTGATGGTTGGCCACGACGATTGTCAGCAGCGTGGCGGCGAAAACGGCCCAGATGACGAGCCTGGCGGTGCGCCGGCGCATCGGCACGTTGCGAATCGCCAGCAGTCCGGCGACGGTGAACAGCGCGAGCTGGAGGTCGTTGATCCATTTGCTGGTGAAAAATGCGGACAGCAGGTACGAAGCGATCAGCAGGACCAGGAGCAGACCGTACCTGCGATGGATCGACAGGGCGTCCCGCGCGGGCCGGCCGGGAGCCCCCCGGGCATCCTGCGACCCGGAGTCGCCGCTGGCCGGGTCGCTGGCCGTCGTGGCCTCCTCATGACTGCGCCCGCAAGCCCCGCCGCGCGCTAATCTCGCGGCGGGGCTCGGCCGGGCGGGACCTCGACGCCGGCCGCGGCGCGGTGCGCCCGCCGCGGCCGGCGGCCGCTAGAACTCGCCTGCCACCCGGCGCGGGGTGAGCAGCGCCCAGATGATGACCGCGTCGATCGCGATCATCACAATGGACCACACCGGCGAGTACGGGATGAGCATGAAGTGGGCGATCGCGCTGAGCACCGCGAGCGCGGCGCCCAGGTACCGTGCCCAGGTCATGCCGAGGAAGACGCAGACACCTGCGGCGAACACGACGATGCCGAGGACCAGCTCCACCCAGCCCCAGCCGTGGTAGGTCCAGTAGTAGGTATAGCCGGTCGCGTTGGCTGGCGCCGTGAAGTTGATGTGGTTCTTCGACAGCGCGACGAGGCCGACGATCACGCCCCACAGGCCGCCGAGGACCATCAGGGTCCCCGCCAGGGCGGTGAAGGTGACGATGGCGCCCCGGTGCTCGGTGGCCTCGTGGCGTCCGGTCCCCGTGTACTCCCTGCCGGTGCCCTGCGCTGGCGGATACTCGCCGCCGCGCGCCTGGCCCTGCTCGACCCCCGTCGTGGAGCCTGACGTGCCGGCTTGCCGTTCTTGCGGACTACTCATGTCAAGCCGCCCCCCTTTTCTCGCTAGCCGTGCGCGGTATGCTCACGGCCTTGGCCCCGCAGGCGCCGTCGTGCTTCCCCCAGGCGGCCAGCGAGTACTGCGATCGTTCCTGCGTCATACCCGGTCCTGACCGGTAAACGCACCTGTGCCTGACCTATGCCGACGCCAGGTGTGACGGGTCCGAGGCCGACGCGGCGCTGCGCCGCAGGCTGAATGCCGTGATTGACATCAGAAGCCCGTAAATGATCAGCCAGATCCCGATCACCCGCACCAGGACGATCACGGTGATCGCCGGCCAGAACAGGACGATCAGTCCGGCGAACAGGCTCAGCACTCCGGTCAGCACGGTCACGCCGCGGCCGGGGAACGGGCCGGCGAACAGCCCGATGGAGATGTCGGCAATGCCGTGGATGACCCAGAACAGGCCGACGATGACCGCGAGCACGCCGGTCACCAGGTTGTAGTGCCGGACGCAGTACAGGCCGGCGACGACGGCCAGCAGGCCGACCAGCACGTACGCCACCCGCCTGCCGCCGCTCGCGTCGTGCGCGGTGAAGCCGTCGATCAGCCGCAGCAGACCGGCGACGATCAGGCCGATCCCGATCAGGACGGCGACGATGGTCAGCGTCGCCTTCGGCCACGCGAGCAGCACCACGCCGACGATGACGGCGCCGAGACCCGCCGCCATGAACGCGGGCCAGGTCGCCCTGGCGAAGTCGGGCCCGATCCCGGCTTGCCCGGTTTCTGGCCCTGACGCGTAGACACTGGCCGGTTCGCCCGGCCGGGCTGAGTGGGGTGTGGTCATTCGGCCTCCTTCGACGTGCCTCGCGCGCTGTCCGGGTCGGCCGTTGCCGAGCAGCCGCTGACCGGCCGACGCACCTTCATGCTGCGGCAACTTCGCGGGCCGATCACCACCCGTGACGGGTGAATGTTGCGGCCAGGGCCTAGACTTGGCGCCCGTAGCCGTCAGCGACATAGCCATCGACCGCGCGGCGGCAAGATGACCCCATCCGACCGGAATCGCGGTGCCTGGGACCTGGTGCCGGAAGAACCGGTCCCGCCGAACCCAGTGCCGGGATCTAGCCGCCGGAAGACCCAGAAGCCGGACATCCGAGGAGTGACCACGTCGTGAAGACCGACGTCGAGGAGCTGAGCCCGACCCGCGTACGCCTGACGGTCGAGGTTCCGTTCGATGAGCTCAAGCCGAGCCTGGACCAGGCCTACCGGGAGATCGGGCGGCAGGTCAAGATTCCCGGATTCCGGCCCGGACACGTCCCGCGCCAGGTACTCGACCAGCGGATCGGGCGCGGCACCGTGCTCGACCACGCGATCAACGAGGCCGTTCCCGACCTGCTCGCCAAGGCGGTCCGCGACGCGCAGGTGTCCGCTCTCGGCCAGCCCGAGGTGGAGATCACCAAGCTCGACGACGGCGCGGAGATCGCGTTCACCGCGGAGCTTGACGTCAGGCCGAGCTTCGAGATTCCCGATCTCGGCTCCGTCCAGGTCGTCGTCGACGACGCGGACGTCAGCCCCGACCAGGTCGAAGAGTACCTGGGCGCGCTCCGCGAGCGGTTCGCCTCGCTCCGGGCGGCCACTCGCCCGGCACGGCCGGGCGACTATGTCTCCATCGACCTGGCCGCTCAGGTCGACGGCAAGCCGGTCGAGGACGCGCAGGCGACCGGCGTCTCCTACGAGGTGGGCAGCGGCACGCTGCTCGACGGCCTCGACGAGGCACTGGAGGGAATGTCGGCCGACGAGACCGCGACGTTCCAGACCGAGCTGGTCGGCGGCCAGTACGAGGGCAGCCAGGCTGACGTGACCGTGGCCGTGCGCAGCGTCAAGGTCAAGGACCTGCCCGACCTGGACGATGACTTCGCGCAGTCCGCGAGCGAGTTCAACACCGTCGGCGAGCTGCGGGCCAGCACCCGCAGGCAGATGGAGACGATGCGCAAGGCCGGCCAGGCCGGCCAGGCCAGGGACCGGGCGATCGAGGCGCTGCTGGCCAGGATCGACATGCCGCTGCCCGACGCGACAGTCGAGCACGAGATCGTGCACCGGCGCGAGTCGCTGGAGCATGACCTCGACGAGGCCGGGCTGACGCTGGCGGGCTACGCGGAGAGCCGTCAGGTCTCCGCGGCCGACATCGAGAAGGAGGTCGCCGACGACGTGCGGCGCTCGGTCAAGGCCAGGTTCATCCTCGACCAGCTCGCCGAGCAGGAGGACATCGGCGTCGAGCAGGAGGAGATCGGCCGGTACATCGCACAGCTCGCCTACCAGCAGGGCGTGCCGCCCGACCAGTTCGCCCGCCAGATCACCGGCTCGAACCAGCTTGGCGAGGTGATCTCCGACGTGCTCAGGTCCAAGGCCGCCGACCTGCTCGCGGAGCGGGTGAAGGTCACCGACGAGTCGGGCCGCAAGATCGTCGTCGCCGAGGAATCCGGTGCCGGAGGCGAGCAGGATGACGCTGCCGATGACGCGGGCGATCCCGCCGGTCCCGCCGAGGCCGGTGCGGCCGGTGAGCCCGCCGAGGCCCGGGCCGCCGCGGCCCCGGCCGCCGAAACCAAGCCCAAGGGCCGCGGCCGCCGCTCGCGCAAGGGACAGGAGGCGCACGCGGAGGCCGCGTCGCCCGAGTAGGTCGCCCGAGTAGCCAGCCGGGTCGCTTGCCTGCGCCCAGAGCGAACAGGCCGCAGCGGTGGACGAGGCGGCCGTGGCAGCGAGCTAGGGTCAGTTTCATCAGAGCAACGAAGTCAATGACGCGGGACATGGCACGGTGCGGTGGGCGCACGTGCCTGACCACACATCCAGGAGGCACAGTGAGCACGTCGCCTGAAGATCAGACGCCGGCCCGGGTGCTCGCGCGGGTCACGGAAGCCCCGGTGCTGCCGTTGGGCGACGCACTGTTCCAGCGCCTACTGCGGCACCGGATCATCTTCCTGGGCCAGCAGGTCGATGACGACATGGCCAACCGCATCAGTGCCGAGCTGATCCTGCTCGCCGCGGAGGACGCCAAGCGCGACATCCATATCTACATCAACTCGCCGGGCGGGTCGGTCAGCGCCGGCATGGCCATCTACGACGTGATGCAGTTCGTGCCGAACGACGTCGCCACCTACGCGATGGGGATGGCCGCCTCGATGGGCCAGTTCCTGCTCTGCGCGGGCACGGCGGGCAAGCGCTATGCGATGCCGCACGCGCAGATCATGCTGCACCAGCCGCACGGGGGCATCGGCGGAACGGCCTCGGACATCAGGATCCAGGCCGAGCAGATCCTCTACGTGAAGCGGATTCTGGCCGAGCGCACCGCGATGCACACCGGCCAGTCCGTCGAGCAGATCGAGGCCGACTCGGACCGGGACAGGTGGTTCACGGCCGAGCAGGCCAAGGAGTACGGATTCATCGACCACGTGGTGCGCAGTGCCACCGAGGTCCCGTCGGAGGGCGCGGTCTAATGAACATCGAACCAGGAGCGGGCGACCGCCACGCGACGGCGGGCCCGGTCGGCACGGCACTGCGGGGGCGGGCCGAGTCCCGCTACGTGCTGCCCTCGTTCGTGGAGCGGACGCCGTACGGGATCAAGGAGATGAACCCGTACAACAAGCTCTTCGAGGAGCGGATCATCTTCCTCGGGGTGCAGATCGACGACGCCTCGGCGAACGACGTGATGGCGCAGCTGATCACGCTGGAGTCGATCGACCCCGACCGGGACATCCTGATATACATCAACTCGCCCGGCGGGTCGATGACGTCGATGATGGCGATCTACGACACGATGCAGTACGTCAAGCCCGACATCCAGACGTTCTGCCTCGGTCAGGCGGCCTCCGCAGCCGCGGTCCTGCTGTCCGCCGGTACCAAGGGCAAGCGGATGGCGCTGCCCAACTCGCGGATCCTGATCCACCAGCCGGCCATCGAGAGCGGCTACGGCCAGTCCAGTGACCTGGAGATCCAGGCCAGGGAGATCCAGCGGATGCGGCAGGCCATGGAAGCCGTCCTGGCCAAGCACACCGGCCGCGACGAGGAGCAGATCCGCCGGGACATCGAGCGCGACAAGTTCCTGACGGCTCACGAAGCGAAAGAGTACGGGCTGGTTGATGACGTACTCACGATGCTGAAGCGCCAGCCCGATGTAGTGTCGTCTTAGCACGCAAGTGCGGCTCGCACGACGCGCGAATGACGGCCCGAAGGAAGCGACTGCGGCCTGAGACGAGGTACCGTCTAGTTTCCGGCCGGTGGCAGACACTGCGCCGGAGCAAAGGCCGTAGCTGGTTCGAATCGCCCATATCGGCGACAGCGGGAGAGGGAGTAATGCAGTGGCACGCATTGGCGACGGCGCTGATCTGCTGAAGTGCTCGTTCTGCGGCAAGAGCCAGAAGCAGGTCAAAAAGCTCATCGCCGGGCCTGGCGTGTACATCTGCGACGAGTGCATCGACCTGTGCAACGAGATCATCGAGGAGGAACTGGCCGAGCCGTCCGAGATCAAGTGGGACAGCCTGCCCAAGCCGCGCGAGATCTATGAGTTCCTCGACTCCTACGTGATCGGCCAGGAGAAGGCCAAGAAGGGCCTGTCGGTCGCCGTATACAACCACTACAAGCGGATCCAGTCCGGCGGGGAGCGAGTCGCCGAAGACGGCGTTGAGCTCGCCAAGTCCAACATCTTGCTGCTCGGGCCCACGGGGTCGGGCAAGACACTGCTCGCCCAGACCCTCGCCCGGCTGCTGAACGTGCCGTTCGCGATCGCCGACGCCACCGCGCTGACCGAGGCGGGTTACGTGGGCGAGGACGTGGAGAACATCCTGCTCAAGCTGATCCAGGCGGCCGACTACGACGTGAAGAAGGCCGAGACCGGGATCATCTACATCGACGAGATCGACAAGATCGCGCGCAAGAGCGAGAACCCGTCGATCACCAGGGATGTCTCGGGCGAGGGCGTCCAGCAGGCGTTGCTGAAAATACTCGAGGGCACCACGGCCTCGGTGCCCCCGCAGGGCGGCCGCAAGCACCCGCACCAGGAGTTCATCCAGATCGACACCACGAACGTGCTGTTCATCTGCGGCGGCGCGTTCGCTGGCCTGGAGAAAATCATCGAACAGCGGGTCGGCCGCAGCGGCATGGGCTTCGGCGCGGTGCTCCGGGTAAAGACCGACCGCACGTCCTCGGACCAGTTCGCCGCCGTGATGCCCGAAGACCTGCTCAAGTTCGGCATGATCCCGGAGTTCGTCGGCCGGCTGCCGGTCATCACCAGCGTGCACAACCTGGACCGCGAGGCGCTGATCAGGATCCTGACCGAGCCGAAGAACGCGCTCGTCCGCCAGTACCGCAGGCTGTTCGAACTGGACGGCGTCGACCTGGAGTTCACCGACGACGCGCTCGAGGCGGTGGCCGACCAGGCGATTCTGCGCGGCACCGGTGCCCGCGGGCTGCGCGCCATCCTCGAGGAGGTCCTGCTGTCGGTGATGTACGAGGTGCCGAGCCGCAAGGACGTCGAGCGGGTCGTGATCACGGCCGAGGCCGTGCTGGAGAACGTCAACCCGACCCTGGTGCCGCGGGACGTCGCCCGCCGTACTCCGCGCGAGAAGTCGGCCTAGCTACCGCGCGCTGACCTACGGGACAGGCCCTAAGGCCGCTGCAGGTCGTATCTCATCTTCAACAGCAAGGTCGCGAGCTCGCGGACGCCCGTATCGCGTACCGGCGACGCGATGACGCCCATCGTCCGGTCCGTCGCCCAGCCGCAGACGGCTACCGAGGTGCTGGCCAGCCAGGCGACCGTGCAGTTCGCGGCACCGCCGCGGTGACCGGCCGGGACTCGCCACGGGCCGACCTTGCTCCACTTGCCGAGTATGCCCATCATCAGGCTGGTGACGGTGGTCCCCGGCTGGCCGAGTCTGCCCGTCGCGTCGAAGCCGTCATACAGGATCCAGGCCGGCCGGTTCGTCACCGGGTCGAGGTGGCCGGGCTCGCCGTAGAGCCCCGAGGGAATGACCGCCGTTAGCTTCC
>DASPZH010000130.1:0-8847 GCA_035636335.1 Streptosporangiaceae bacterium | reverse complement strand
TAGGCACCCGTTTACAGTACGCCCGCCGGGAATGGCGGTGATTGCGGGGGTCTGCGGGGTCGCACCGCTTATGGCCCGGCGGCCCGAGCGTCCCCAGACCGACTTACTGTGAGTTTCGGTCATGATCACGACCGTTTTGCGGCTTTTGCGGCCACGAAACATGCAGTAAGTCGATGTCACAGGCACCGCCCGGTGTTACCCGGGGCTTGTTCCTCGACGAGCCGCAGCAGCCACTGCGTGCTCGCGCCGGCGATCAGGGGCGGCACCCCGAGGTGCGTGAGCAGTTCGGCGGCCGCGGTCATTTCGTCGGCCCGGCGCCGCGCGTGCCGGACGCTGCCGTACTCCAGCCGGCCGACGGTGGCGGCCGAGGCGTCGGTCAGCTCCTGGCCGATGTTCTCGCGCAGCCAGTCCTCGCATCCGGCCGCGCGGGCGGCGCGGAGCGCCTCGATGACGGCGGCCGCCAGTCCCTTGTAGAAGACGCTGCGCACCAGCTTGCGCGCTGCGGCCGTGCCCGGCGGCCCCGGCAGCACGTCGACGGTGCCGCCCAGCTCGGTGAGCACATCGGCGAACCGGTCGGCGGCCGGCCCGCAGGCCAGCATCGGCGTGCGGAGCCCGCTGCGCGGCACCGGCGCCATCAGCGCGACGTCGGCGAACGCGACCCCGGCGGCCGCGGCCCGGTCGGCCAGGTCGGCCTTCAGCCGCCAGGACGCGGTGTTCAGGTCGGCGTAGATCGCCGCGCCGCCGATCTCTGGCAGGGCCGCAGCCAGCGCGTTCCCGGCCTCGTGCGCGCAGGTCAGCGAGAGCACGACCGACGCGCCCCGGCAGGCGTCGGCGTCGCCGGCGCACTCGGTCACGCCGGCGTGCACCGTCGCGGCGGCGACGAGCGGGTCGAATCCGCGGACCACCGCTCCGGCCTCGGCCAGGTCGGCCGCGATCCGCGACCCGGCCTCGCCGAGGCCGAGGACGGCGACGACCGGCCCGCCAGGCCCGTTGCGCGCGCTCGGCCGACCCGGCCCGGCCCGCCCATTGGGCCCGGTCGGCCCGCTGGGCCCGGTCGGCCCGCTGGGAACGGTCGGTCCGCTGGGAACGGTCGGCCCGCTGGGAACGGTCGGTCCGCTGGGCCCGGTCGGTCCGCTGGGCCCGGTCGGTCCGCTGGGAACGGCCGGCCCGCTGGGAACGGTCGGCCCGGTCGGCCCGGTCGGCTCGGCCGTGTTCACCGATGCGCCCGCTCGCCCGGGAAGCCCTGGCGGGCCCGGGGTCCCTGGGCGGCCGGCCGCGCCTGCAGCGATCGCAGTTCGTGGAGTGCCTCGATGACGCTCTGCAAGTGATCACGCATCGCGCGTTCGGCGCCCGCCGCGTCGCGCGCCGTCACCGCCGCGACGATCGCCTCGTGCTGAGGCAGCGAGACCGCCGGCCGGCCGGGCACGAGCGCGAGCGTGAACTGGTGCCTGACGGTCTGGTCGCGTAGCTGGCGCAGCAGGCGCGCGCCGGTCTCGTGCCCGGACATGTCGCGGATCGCGGCGTGCAGGCGCGCGTTGAGGTCGCTGTAACGCAGCAGTTCGGATCGCTCGACGGCCGCGCGCATGTCCGCGGCGACCACGCGCAGCGCCGCCGCCTGCGCCCTGGTCGCCCGCTCGGCGGCACGGGCGGCAAGCTGGCCCTCGAGCATCCTGCGTACCTCGGTGATCTCGATCGCCTCAGCGAGCGAGATCTCCCTGACCCGTGCGCCCCGGTTGCGCTCGAACTCGACCAGGCCCTGGGCCGACAGCTCATGCAGGGCGGACCGGGCGAGGAACCGCGAGGTGCCGAACCGCTCGCACAGGTCGATCTCGACGAGCCGCTGCCCTGGCGCGTACTCGCCGCGCAGGATCGCCGAGCGGACCGCCTCGACGACGGCTAGCTTCGGGTCATCAGGCATTTCGCCACCGCGGGGCGCGCGGATCGAGTCCGCCGAGCCGGCGCTCCGCTCCCTGGCCGATCACCGGACCGGCGGCGTTCCGTGCGTGTGGAACGAGGGTATGGTGGCCAGGCCCCAGGCCTGGCCCTTGGCCCGCTCGGCCTGGGTCCAGCTCACCGGCGCCCAGTCGGGGGCGAAGATCAGCCGGGCGCACGGGTTGCACAGCTCGACCCGGTTCCCGCCTGGCTCGTAGACGTAGAGGAAGAACGTCTGCTGGATCGCGTGCTTGTGCGGGCCGGTCTCGATGAAGACGCCCTTGTCCAGGCAGATGTCCGCGGCACGCAGGACGTCTTCCCTGGTGTCGGTGGCGAACGCGAGATGGTGCAGCCGCCCGGAGGTCTTGGTCCAGTCGTCGGTGTAGACCAGGTCGTAGGACTTCTGCGCGAAGTGCAGCCACTGCGCCGAGATCGCGCCGTCGTCGAGCACGATCTGCTCGGTGACCCGGCCGCCGAGCGCGTCGCAGACGAACTTCCCGTTGGGCTCGGTCTGCGCCGCGAGGAAGTTGACGTGGTCCAGGCGCCGGACGCAGACTCCGCGGCCGGGGTAGGCCTGGGCCTGGTTCTTCAGCGCGGGCTTGAGGTCGCCGGCCGGTCGGTACCACTCGGTCTGGAAGTACAGCTCGAGCTCGTGCCCGTCGGGATCGCGGAACAGGTAGGTCGGGCCGATGCCGGGGTCGCCGTCTTGCCAGCCGACGCCCAGGCCGGCCGCCTCGATCGCGGTCACCCGGCGGTGCAGTGCCTCCTCGCTGGTCGCGCGCAGGCCGGTGCGGCGGATGCCCGAGGTCGCCGACGCGGTCAGCTTCAGGCTGTGGTGCTCGTAGTCGTCCCAGGTGCGCAGGTAGACCGAGTCGCCGCTGGTCCCGTTCTCGGTGAGGCCGAGCACCTGGGTGAAGAACCACAGGCTCTTGTCCGGCTCAGGGGTGAGCAGTTCGGCGTGGGCGAGGTGGGCTACCTCATGCAGCAGGGGCATCGGGTGTCCTCTCAGGCACAGTCGGCCGTGGTCCCGGTCGCGGGTCGAGGTCCCGGGAAGACGATCCCGTCGAAGAGCTTGCGTGCGGTGCGGACGACGCCCGCGCGCAGGACGGCCGGCGGGTCGGCCGAGGTATCCAGCTCGACCTCGACCGTCAGGTGGCCGGTCGGGTGCTCGACGTCGACGAGCTGCCCGCCCCCGGCGGGCTCGGCGAGCTCGGCGACCGAGGTCCCGACGCCGCCTGGCAGCAGCAGCGCGGTCGCCACGCTCACCGCGCCGAGCACGCCGATCGCGGTGTGCGGCCGGACCGGGATGAACGTCCTTGTGCAGATCGTCCCGCCGTCGCGCGGGGAGCTGACCAGGGTCGTCTTGGGCACCGACAGGCCGCTGACGTCGCCCAGTCCCATCAGCTTGCCCGCGGCGATCCGTAGCGACTGCACCCGCGCCGTCAGCTCGCCGTCGGCGGCCAGCTCGTCGGGCGCCTCGTACCCGCCGATGCCGAGGTCCCCGGCGCGGGCGACGACCACCGGCATGCCGTTGTCGACGCAGGTCACCTCGACGCCGTCGACGACGTCCCGTACCCGGCCGGTGGGCAGCAGGCTCCCCGTCGCCGAGCCCGCGGTGCCGGCGAAGCGCAGGAGCACCGGCGCGGCGGAGCCGGGGACGCCCGCGATCTCGGTGCCGCCCGCGTAGGCGGGAACGCCGCCCGGGGTCGCGAACGCGGCGGTGACCACGCTGCCGGAGTTGACCATCAGGACTCGCGTGGTCGTGGTCGGGCTACCCGCGTCGATGAGGCCGCGCTCGACGGCGAACGGGCCGACCCCGGCCAGAATGTTGCCGCAGTTCTGCCGGTCGGTGATGGTCGCCTGCTCGACGCCGAGCTGAAGGAAGAGATAGTCGACGTCGGCGTCCTCGCGCTCTGAGCGCGAGACGACCGCCACCTTGGAAGCCAGCGGGTGCGCGCCGCCGACGCCGTCGACCTGGAGCGGGTGCCCGCTGCCCATGATCGCGAGGAGCAGGGCGTCCCGGTCGGCAGGCTCGGCGGGCAGGTCACCGGCGAGGAAGAACAGCCCCTTGGACGTGCCGCCGCGCATCAGCATGCAGCGGACGCCGTCGGCAGTCGGCCGGCTCACGGCCCGGCCTGGTATGAGTCGTGGTCGACGTACTCGACGCCTAGCCGCGACAGTTCCCCGCGCAGTCCGTAGCGATCGAGGCTGAGCTCACCGGCGCGGAAGGCGGCACGGGCCGCGGTCTCCCGCTCCGCCCGCTCGCGGGCCGCCGCCAGGGCACCGGGGACGCCGGCCCGGCGCACGACAACCACCCCGTCGTCATCGGCGATGACCGCGTCGCCGGGAGCGATCCGCTGGCCGTTGATGCTGACGGCGACGTTGACCGCGCCCGCGGTGGCCTTGACGGTTCCCTGCGCCGAGACGGCGGCGGCGAACACGGGGAAATCCATCTCGTGCAGTTCGGCCACGTCGCGCACGCCGCCCGTGGTCACCAGCCCGCGCACGCCCCTGTGCTGCAGTGCCGTGGCGAGCAGTTCGCCGAACGAGCCGTCGGCCGACGGCGACGTGGTGGTCACGACCAGGATGTCGCCCGGGCGGCACTGCTCCACCGCCGCGTGGATCATGAGGTTGTCTCCCGGCCAGCAGACCGCCGTCACCGCCGTGCCGCCGACCCGCGACCCCAGGTGGACCGGGCGGATCGCCGGGCCGAGATAGCCGGTCCGCCCGATCGCCTCGTGCACGGTCGCGACGCCGAACGGCACCAGCTCGTCGACCTCCGCCAGGCTGGCGCGCGGGCAGCCGGTGACGACCACGGCCCTCACCGCAGCACCTCGGTCACCTGCGGGTACAGCCGCATGTAGGCCTCGGCCATCGTGTCGTGGGTCAGGCCAAGGTTGGGCCCGGCGTTGCGCCGAAGCTGGACGCCCCGGCGCCTGGCCAGCTCGGTGTAGTACTCCCACATGTGCTGCTGTGCGGGCAGGCACTCCATGGCCAGGCGCTTGCGCTCGAACACCCCGGTGATGTCGAGCAGCACCTGCGGCTTGAAGTCGCACTGCTCGGGCTGGTGCGGCTCGAACAGGAACACCGGCGGCGCGCCGAGCGGCTCACCAGGCGCGTCGTAGCCCGCGGCCTGCGCCAGCACCCGCGCCTGCAGCGCCATCCGGGCGGCCGCCGGGTGGTCCGGGTTGTAGGGATCGGCCAGTGGATGGGTGATCACCACCGCGGGATCGATCCGGCGGAAGCAGCGCACGATCCGGTCGACGAGCTCGTAGGACTCGCGCAGCGGGTAGTCGCCCGCGTCCAGGAACTCGATCTCCGCTCCCAGCACCTCCGCGGCCCTGGCTGCCTCGTCCCGCCTGATCGCCTTGATCTCGCCGAGGTTCTTGCCTTCGCGCCACGCCCGCGCGGACTCGCCGCGTTCGCCGAAGCTCAGGCACAGCACGGTCACCGGCGCGCCGCGGGAGGAGGCCAGGGCCATCGCGCCGCCCGCCCGCCAGACGAAGTCCCCGGCGTGGGCGCTGACCACCAGGACCGGGCCGCTGGCCGCCTCGGCGCTGGCGTTCATCGGTCGGTCCTCACCACGAGCCCCAGACCTCCTGCGCGGTCTCGACGATCAGCCTGAGCTTCGCCCACTGCTGCTGCGGGGTCAGGTCGTTGCCCTCCTTGGTGGAGGAGAAGCCGCACTGCGGGGACAGGCAGAGCTGGTCGCCGTCGACGAACCGGGCGGCGTCGTCGATCCTCCGCTTCAGGTCGTCCTTGCTCTCCAGCTCCCCGCGCTTGGTCGTGACCAGCCCGAGCACCACCCGCTTGCCCTCGGGCACGTAGCGCAGCGGCTCGAAGCCGCCGGAGCGCGCGTCGTCCCACTCGCAGAAGAAGCCGTCCACTTCGAGGGTGTTGAACAGCGCCTCGGCGACGAAGTCGTAGCCGCCCTCGGCGGCCCACATGGACTGGTTGTTCCCGCGGCACATGTGCGTGGTCACCGCGAGGTCGGCGGGCCGGCCGGCCAGCGCCCGGTTGATGTTGGCGATGTAGTGCTCGTGCTGGTGCACGGGATCCCCGCCGATGTCGGCGACGTGCTGGCGCTGGGCCGGGTCGTTCATGTAGGCGAGACTGGTGTCGTCGAGCTGCAGGTAGCGGCAGCCGAGGTCATACAGCCGGCGCACCTCCTCGGAGTAGGCCGCGGTCAGGTCGGCCCAGAACTGCTCCAGGTCGGGGTAGACGGACTGGTCGATCGCCGACCGGCCGCCGCGGTAGTGCACCATGCTGAGCGACGGGATTGTCAGCTTGGGCACGGCGGGGGGTTCCGGGGGGTCGTCCCCCCGGGCCGGCACGGCGGGGGTGACGGTGCCGGCCAGGAACGCGAACGCCTCGCCGAAGATCGTGTGCGCGAGCGTCACGGGCGCGACGATGTGCGCGGACGGCGGCGCCCACTCGTAGGTCTTCTGCTCGTTGTGGAAGGCCACCCTGATCGTGTCGTCCTGCACCTTCCGGACGCCGCCGAGCTGGTAGATGAAGTCCATGTGCCAGGACTCGCGGCGCAGCTCCCCGTCGGTGGCCGAGCGCAGCCCGACCTCGGCCTGCATCCGCACGACCTCGCGGATCGCCGCGTCCTCGATCGCGCGCAGGTCGTCCGCGCCGATCCGGCCGGCGGCGAAGTCGTCGCGGGCGCGCAGCAGCTCGGGCGGCCGGAGCAGGCTCCCGACGTGATCGGCGCGGAACGGCGGTCGCGGGCCGGCCGGAGCCGAGGCTGGCGTCGCGGCCGAGGCTGCCGTCGCGGCCGAGGCTGCCGCCTCGCCCGTGTGCTCGCCGCTGATCCGACTGTTCTGCGACTCAGTCATCGGGCCTGCCTCCTCTTCGGCAGATCGTTGACAGGATTGTAGACAATATGCCTGTTTGAGAAGCGGCGATCGAGATCAGCCGCGTGCGCGGCGAAGCGGGAGTGGCCACCACCGAGTTCGACGCTGCCGTCCTGTCGGCCGATCAGCCTCATCGGCCGGCGCGGTCGCCGGCCCCGCGCGCCGAGCCTCCCGCCATCTGGAGACCATCGCGTCCACATCCACCACCGGCACGAAGATGGGCGAGCTCGGCCTCCTTGCGCAGCCGCAGCGGGGCGGGCAGGAGCTCCTCGGCCGCCATGCCCTCCCGGCGCACGTAGTCCCGCAGCCACGCCTGGCCGGCGTCCTCGTCGCCGCGGGCAGGAAGCGGCTTGCCCGCGCCGGGAAGATCGTCGAAGGCACCCCGCTTCGCGGCCTCCTCGATCTGCTGGTCGATCCAGGAAGTGAAACTGGTCCCGGCCGGCTTGCGCTCGGTCACACCCACACGCTATCCGGGGTACTACATCCGGGTCAGTGCGGGCGAGGGCTCAGCGGCGGCGGGCGAGACTGTCGGTGTCGATGCGGCCGCGGCCGAACGCGTCGAACTGCTTCCAGGGGCCGGGCAGGTCGAGGAGTTCGAGGTGGCCGATCCGCTTCGGCAGGGCCGGGTCGACGAGCAGGTGTTCTCCCTCCGGCTCGAGGCCGAGCGCGACCCGCAGCAGGAGCAGCGGCGCCCCGGTCGACCAGGCCTGCGGGCTGCACGCCGTCGGGTACTCGACCGGATACCTGGTCAGGCTCCGCGGGTAGCCGCCGAACGCCTCGGGCAGCCGCCCCGCGAACACCTCGGCGGCCTCCATGATGCCCGCGACGATGCGGGCGGCTTCCTCCCTGAACCCGTACCGTCGCAGGCCCCAGGCGATGAAGGAGTTGTCGAACGGCCACACCGCGCCCACGTGGTAGCCGATCGGGTTGTAGCGCCCCTCGCCCTCGGCCAGCGTGCGCACCCCCCACCCGGAGAACAGCCGCCGGCCGAGCAGGTGCCTGGCGACCGCGTCGGCCTTGGACTTGTCCACGATCCCGCTCCACAGCAGATGCCCGATGTTGGAGGTGAGCGAGTCCACCTGCCGCCCGTCGTTGTCCAGCGCGACCGCGAAGTACTGCCCGTCTTCTAGCCAGAAGTCCCTGTTGAACCGGCGCTTGAGGCTGGCGGCCTCCCGCTCGAGCCGGTCGGCGAAGGCCTCGTCTCGCCAGACCAGCCGGGCGAGCCGGGCGCCGCGCACCTTCGCGTCGTAGGCATACCCCTGGAGCTCGCAGGTTGCTCGCGGGAAGCCGGGCAGGTCGCCGTTGCGGTAGGAGATCGAATCCCACGAGTCCTTCCAGCACTGGTTCTCCAGGCCGGTCTCCGGGCTGCGGCGCTGGTAGCAGACGTAGCCGTTGCCCTGCAGGTCGGCGTACTCGTCGATCCAGCGCAGGGCGGCCCTGGCCGCGTGCTCGAGGTCCCTGACCAGCCTGGTGTCGCCGGTCCAGCGCTCGTACTCGTCGAGCAGCACGACGAACAGCGGCGTGGCGTCGGCGGAGCCGTAGTACGGCGAGTGCGGCCGTTCCTCGAAGGCGGTCAGCTCGCCGTAGCGCATCTCGTGCATGATGCGTCCCGGGTCCTCGTCACGGAAGTCGTCGATCCTGGTGCCCTGCCACTCGGCCAGCGCGCGGAGCGTGGTCGCAGCCAGCTCGGCGGTGAACGGCAGGGCCTGCAGGCTGGTGAAGATGCTGTCCCGGCCGAACATCGTCATGAACCACGGGAGCCCCGCAGCCGGCAGCGACCGGCCGGGCATGGTGGGGGTCGAGAACCGCAGCGCGGCCAGGTCGGTCAGGCAGCGCCGGTAGATCTGCTCGAGTGGCTCCCAGTCGCAGCGCAGGTCGGGCGCTCGCTCCAGCCACTTCTCCAGGCCCCTGGCCATATCCCTGCGTACCCGGCGTCGCCCGGCGACCACGGGAACCCCGGCGTGGCCGGCGGGCGAACCCAGGGCCGCCGCGGCCGACGCCACGACATCCAGCACGGTCGCCCACTCGCTGTGGGGCGGGACCGTGACCGTGAAGG
>DASPZH010000129.1:0-4808 GCA_035636335.1 Streptosporangiaceae bacterium | reverse complement strand
GCCTGCTTCACGCCGCGGTGCAGCGAGTGCTTCAGGCCGAGCATGTCGCCGACCGCGTACGCGGTGGACAGCGACACGGCGAACGCCCCGATCATCGAGGCGTCGAGCAACGCCACCGCGAACAGCGCTCCGGCCGCGTGCCCGGCGTAGGCGGACAGCCCGGACGCCAGCCCCCCGGCGTCGGTGAACGGCGCGTGCCGCGCTCCGGCGAACGCCGCCGCGGTCGCGCCCATCAGCGCTCCGCCGCCGATCACCACCACGACGATCCCCAGCCAGAGGTCGACCTTCTCGTACCGCATGAACCTCGGCGTGATCCGCTTGTCGACGATGTAGGACTGCTGGAAGAAGAGCTGCCAGGGCGCGACCGTGGTCCCCACGATCCCGATGACCAGCAGCAAGACCGTCGAGAGCTGACCGGAGCCGCCTGGCATCGCCGGGATCGCGAAGCCGCGCGCCATCTGGCCGACCGGCGGGTGCGCGAGCACGTACACCGGCACGAGCAGGAGCGAGCCCGCGCACAGCGCTATCGCCATCCGCTCGAACCGCCGCAGGCTCCCGGTCGAGGCGGCCATCACGATGACCAGGCCGGCCAGGACCACCGCGACGATCTTCGGCACGCCCAGGTAGCTGGCCGCGAGCGCGATGCCGATGAACTCGGTCACGATGGTCAGCGCGTTCAGGACGAACAGGTTGATCACGCTGAACGCGCCCCAGAACCGGCCGAACCGCTCGAGTATCAGCCTGGCGTAGCCGACGCCGGTGACCGCGCCGAGCCTGAGCACCATCTCCTGGTTCACGTACAGCACCGGGACCAGCAGCAGGAACGTCCACAGCAGCCTGGTCCCGTAGGTCTGGCCGGCCTGCCCGTAGGTGGAGAACGCCCCGGCGTCGTTGTCGCCGACCATCACGATCACGCCAGGTCCCACGATGGCGAGCAGCGTCTTCAGCCTGGCGGGCATCGACGTCCGCCCGACGGCGTCATCGAGCGAGATCGTGCCGAGTGCGCCCCTGATGTCGCCGACGTCGGCCGGGTCGCGGGCAATGCCGCGGACCGGGGCGGTCAGGCCCTGGGTGGTGGTGGTCATGGTGAGCACCCCTTGCACCGCCGGATGACCGGCGGGATCGGGGGGCACGCGGAACGCGCCGCCAGGCGCGGCCTGCGGTGCGAAGGCTGCGGTCAGGCCTGGCTGGCGGCGACCCCTTCGGGATCGGCTGGACGGCGCGGGCGCGTGCCCGGAACGGGCAGGAAGGACGGCGAGTGGGGCCTGTTCCGGCCCGGTCTATCGTGTTCCACTACTCGCCTCCCTCCAGCCTGGTGCCCGGGCCTGTCGCGCGCCCCGGACGGCTAGCGCTGGCAGCCTGGCAACACCGTCACACCTGCCCGGGAGGCGGCGCGCCCCGGCGAATCCGGGGGCAGGCACCTCTCTCGTTAGAGCTTTGGCACTCCACGGCGTAGCGCGGCACTGCGTGCCAGGACCCGCCGTACCTGATCGGCACGGTCACCGGGCGCTGTCCGCCTGCGCAGCCACTTGGCCTCACCCCTTAGGCCGGGGAGAGGTGTCCTGATCCGGAGCGTCTCTCGACGGTTGGGATCAGTGGCCTGTGTCCGTGAAGACGCCTCACCGAACGAGGTGTCCTTGTCAACCTCCGTCGAGGATGCCTGATCAGGCGCAGAGATGTCAATTCCGCGCGCCGCCCGCCCTCGCCCCCGCTGCTTTTCCATGATCGTGGATGCCTGTCGACGATATAGCCGAAAATCATCCACGATCCTGCGATCCCGTGCGGGCCGGAGGCGCGCGGGCGGCGGGTCGGTCAGTTGGTGCCTAGCTGGATGGCCTTCACGACCAGCAGGAGCACGGAGACCACGAGGTAGGCCCACAGCAGCAGGATCGCGAGCTTCGTGGCTGGTGACCAGGCGACCGGCTTGAGCAGGGCGAGCGGCGGCATACGCCAGTTCGCCCGCTCGGCCCTGGTCAGGCCCGCGAACCCGGCGGCACCGCCCCGCGCGGCCCGCCCAGCCTGACCGACCTGGCCGACCTGGCCGGCCCGCGCGGCGGCGAGCCTGAGCCAGCCGAACGCCAGCGCCGAGCCGACTGCCAACCCGACCGCCAGCCAGGCCACGACCGCCGCGGCCGACAGCCCGGCGAACAGCGTGGTCACCACGAGCGTGCCGGAGAGCAGCAGCAACAGCCCGATGATCACGCCCGCGACGATGTTCAGCCAGCGCGCGTTCGTCCAGGGCCCGAGCACCTCGGGGTCGTTACACAGCAGCAGCAGGAAAACGCTGGCACTCGGGAGCAGCACGCCGGCCAGCGCCTGCACGGCGGTGGTGAGCAGGCCGAGCGGCGCGCCGGGCAGCAGCACGATGCCCGCGGCGAACACGACCACCAGGGTGTAACTGGCGTAGAAGGCCTTCGCGTCGCGGAACTTGCGGTGCAGCGAGTGGCTGATGTTGAACACGTCGCCGAACGCGTAACTGGTCGACAGCGTGACGGCCGCCGCCCCGATGATGCTCGCGTCGAGCAGCAGGAGCGCGAAGACCGCGCCGAGGAAGCTGCTCTTGCCCCTGAACGCGTCGGCCACGCCGAGCGCGTCGGTGAAGTGCCCGGCCAGCGACGTCCCCGCGACCGCGTACACGGTCGCGACCAGGATCACGGCCGCGCCGCCCACCACGACCAGCGATCCCAGAAAGGTGTCCGCCCGCTCGTAGCGGATGAACCGGGGTGTGATCCGCTTGTCGATCACGTTCGACTGCTGGAAGAAGAGCTGCCATGGCGCCACGGTCGTGCCGACGATGGCGATGATCAGCAGCACGGCGTTGGAGTTGACGCCGCCCCGCACTGCGGGCACGACGAAACCGAAGGCGATCGAGCCGGCCCGCGGATGCGAGTAGATCATCAGCGGCACGAACAGCACCAGGCTGACGCCGATGAAGGCGAACATGGCGCGTTCCCAGCGCCGGAAGCTGCCGCTCGCGGTGATCGCGATCAGCATCGCGGCGGCGACCGGGACCGAGATGTACGGGCTGACCCCGAAGTAGTTCATCGCCAGCGCGATGCCGATGAACTCGGTGACGATGGTGAGGAAGTTGAGCAGGAACAGGTCCCCGACGTTGAACCAGGCCCAGAACCTGCCGAACCGCTCCATGATCAGCCGGGCGTGGCCGACGCCGGTGACGGCGCCGAGCCTGACCACCATCTCCTGGTTGACGACCAGCACGGGGACCAGCAGCAGCAGCACCCAGAGCAGGCTGTAACCGTAGTCCTGGCCCGCCTGGGCGTAGGTCGCGACGCCGCCCGCGTCGTTGTCGCCGACCATCACGATCAGGCCGGGACCGACGATCGCGAGGAACGTCACCAGCTTCCTGCGCCAGCCGGAGTACCGTTCCTCCCCCGGCCTGATCCGGCCGAACGCGCCCTCGATGTCGCCCAGGCTCGTCTCGCCGGCCCCCGGTTCGGGCCTGGTGAGAGCCGCCGCGTGGGCTGGCGCCGCCCGGCCAGAACCCGCAGCCCGGCCGGAACCCGCAGCCCGGCCGGAACCCGCCCGCCGGGCGGGATGCGCCGCCGGAGGCTCCTGCCCGGCGGGATCGGTCACGGCCGCTTGCCCCGGCGGGAGTCGGGCGGCTCGGCCGCCTCCCTGCGCCGCCAGTCGCCGGGCAGCGTCACCTCGAGCACGTCGTCGACCGTGATCAGGCCGATCATCGTGCGGTTGTCGTCCACGACCGGGATGGTGACCAGGTTGTAGTCGCTCATCAGCACGGCGACGTCGACGACGTCGGTGTCGGCGCCGATCCTGACCGGGTCGTCGTCGTAGACGTCGCTCAGCCGGGCCGCCGGATCGGCCTGAAGCAGCGTGACCACGGTCGCGACCCCGCACAGCCTGCCGTCCTGGTCGAGCGCGTGCACGCTGGTCAACGCCTCTGGCTCGAGGTTGCGCGAGCCGCCGACGGCGGCGAGCGCCTCGCTCACCATGACGCCGGCGGGGACGGCCAGGAAGTCCATCCCCATCAGGCCGCCGGCACTCGTCGGGTTGAACCCCATCAGCGTCAGCACCTTGGCCCGCTGGCCGGCGGGCAGCAGGTCGATCACCGGCTGCCTGCGCCGCTGCGGGAGCTCCGAGATCGCGTCCGCCGCGTCGTCGGCCCGCATCCGGTTCAGCACCTCGGCGATCTCGACGTCGGTTCGCGCGCCGAGCAGCCGGATCGCCAGATCCTCGTCCAGTTCCTCGAACACGTCGGCCTCGAGCTCGGGGTCGGCGCGCACCTGGCTCAGGATCTCGGTCCCCTCCGCCCTCGACGCCTCCTCGAGCAGGTCGGCGATCTGGGCTGCCTTGAGCCGCCTGATCCGGCCGAACGGCCCGCGCAGCAGCGCGCTGCTCGCATGCCCGATCAGCGGCTCGAAGTTGGCCCACTCCTCGAACACGTGCGCCTGCTCGGGCGGCGCGAGCAGGCGCAGCAGGCCGCGCGCCCGGCGGTGGGTATCGACTCCGGCCAGCACCCACTCACTGCCGTGGCGCCGCAACTCCAGGTCCACCGCCTTGATCAGGTGGGCGCTCGGCACGTCGATCAGCCGATGCCCGAGCACATCGGCCCGCAGCAGCACCTCGCCGTGACGGCGCTCAAACCTCCGCAGGTCCAGCCGGGCGCTGGTCAGCTTGAGCACCTCGCCGTTGAACGAACTCGCCTGTTCGAGCGGAACGAAAACCTCGCGGTTGCCCAGGGCCGCGACCAGGCCGGTCACCAGGGGGTGCTCGGCACCGCGCAGCCGCACGATGATGTCGGCCAGCTTGCCGATCGACTCCCCTTGCTT
>DASPZH010000128.1:0-1807 GCA_035636335.1 Streptosporangiaceae bacterium | reverse complement strand
CCTGGCGGTATCCAGCCGCAACCGGTATCCGTCGGCCGCCGAACGGGTCACCGCGCTGGCCCTGGCCCGCGCGCTGCGCGCCGGGGCGGCGGTCGCCGGCGCCGGTCCGGCCGCGGTGCTCGCCGCGGCGCGCGCCGAACTCGCCGCGGCTGCCGTGGCCGATCCGCCGCTGGCGACCGACTACCTCGCCCTGGCCGACCCGGTCACGTTCGGCGAGATCGGCCCTGGTCACTGCGGGCCCGCCCTGCTGCTGGTGGCCGGCACAGTCGGCAAGACCCGGCTGATCGACAACGCCGCCCTGACGTTCGGGCCCGGCCGGTGATCGCGCGGAAGCTGCTCGCCCCGGCTCCGGGCTGGGTCAGGCGCGCCGACGTCGTCGTGGTCGGCTCGGGCGTCGCCGGCGTCACGGCGGCGCTCGCCGCGCTCGGCGCGTTGCCCGGCCGCAACGTGCTGCTCGTGACCAAGTCGCTGCTCGACGACGGTTCGACCAGGTGGGCACAGGGCGGGATCGCGGCCGCGCTCGGGCCCGGCGACACGCCCGAGCAGCACCTGACCGACACCCTGACCGCGGGCGCCGGGATCTGCGACGTCGACGCGGTCCGGGCGCTCGTCACCGACGGCCCGGGCGCGGTGCGCAGGCTGATCGCGCTGGGCGCCCGCTTTGACTCCGATGCCGGCGGCGTGCTCGAGCTGACCAGGGAGGGCGGTCACCTGAGGCGCAGGATCGCGCACGCGGGCGGTGACGCCACCGGCGCTGAGGTCTCCCGTGCGCTGCTGCTCGCACTCGCCGAGGCGGGCGCGGGTGCCACCGAGGGCGTCGGCATCGACGTGATCGAGCACGCCATGTCGCTCGACCTGCTGCTCACCGCCGACGGCGGGGTCGCCGGCCTGACCCTGCACGTGATCGGCGAGGGCCGCCGCGACGGCGTCGGCGCGGTGCACGCGCCCGCCGTCGTGCTGGCGACCGGCGGGATGGGGCAGGTGTTCTCGGCCACCACGAACCCGCCCGTGTCCACCGGCGACGGCGTGGCGATGGCCATGCGCGCCGGAGCCGACGCCGCCGACCTGGAGTTCGTGCAGTTCCACCCGACCGTGCTCTGGCTCGGCGCCGGCGCCAGGGGCAGGCAGCCGCTGATCTCCGAGGCAGTACGCGGCGAGGGCGCCTTCCTGGTCGACTCCTCCGGCCGCCGGTTCATGGCGGGCCGGCACCCGCTCGCCGACCTCGCCCCGCGTGACGTCGTCGCCAAGGCGATCATGAACGTGCTGGCGCAGACCGGCGCCGACCACGTCTACCTCGACGGCACGCGCCTCGGCGAGTCCGTCTGGGAGCACAGGTTCCCCACGATCAGGGCAAGCTGCCTCAGCCACGGCATCGACCCGGTGCGCGAGCCCATACCGGTCGTGCCCGCCGCCCACTACGCCAGCGGCGGCGTCAGGACCGACCTGCACGGCCGCACCAACATCACCGGCCTGTACGCCTGCGGCGAGGCCGCCTGCACCGGCGTCCACGGCGCGAACAGGCTCGCGTCGAACTCCCTGCTCGAAGGCCTCGTCTTCGCCGAGCGGATCGGCGCCGACCTCGCCGCCGGCCTGCCGCCGCGCAACCCGCCGGCCCCGGCGCCGCCGGCTCTCGACCGGCGCCAGCCCGGCCTGCTGGACCCCGCCGCGCTGGACCAGATACAGCAGCTCATGACCGAGCGCGCCGGCGTCCTGCGGTCCGGCCCGGGCCTGACGGCCGCCGCCGACGCCCTGCGCAAGGTCGGCGAACAGCAGTCCCGCGAGCCCAGCCTGGCCGCCTGGGAGGCCA
>DASPZH010000127.1:0-5104 GCA_035636335.1 Streptosporangiaceae bacterium | reverse complement strand
TGTTTACTCTGGTGACTAGTTCGTGACTGACAGTAACCAGTGTTGGCACTACTCCTTGAAGTCGTCGAATCACAGGATGTCACATGTCCCGCGATTTTGCTGGAGTTCTAACCGGCAAGGCGACAAATTTCGTCGGGGGCCAGCCGTTGTCGTTTCTGGAACGACCACACGATGTCCGGGTTGGCCTACTCCCGTACGGTAACTCCTCAGTCACAATCGGTTGCAGACAATGGCGTGAGAGCGGGGCGTCTCCGCACTAACGACACGTGGATCTGCACACCAAGCCGCCGGACCGCGCCGTCCAGAACAACGCTGCCACAACGATGTCCAGGGGCGGCCGGCCGGCCGGGGCCCGCCGGCCTGCCGGGCGAGCCGCCGACGATCCTGCTAGCGCAGGTCGCCGCTGATCATGCCGGTCGGCGCGACCGGCGCGGCGACCAGTCCCAGCTCGGCCGGACCGGCCAGCAGCGGGTGCCTGGGCAGCACCCGGACGGTGTACCCGAACGGCCCCGGCTTGCCGAGCACCGCCTCGCCGCAGTACCAGGCGACCGAGCCGTGCTCGGACTGCCCCTCCAGCGCCAGCTCGGAAGCGACCGGGCCGGCGATCTCGTCGTCGTCGCCGGCCGGGCCGTACAGCACCTGCACGCAGACGTCGTCGGGCGTGAGCGCGCCGAGCGCGACGCCCGCGCGGACGGTCAGCCGCGCGCCCGGGTACTGCTCGCCGTCGTCGGTCTCGACCAGCTCGATCCGCACCGCCGGCCACTCGTCCGTCACCCGCCGCTTCCACGCGGCCAGCTCCGCGGCGCCGGAGAAGGGGCCGTCCGCGCCTTCGGCCAGCGCCCTGGACGACGCGGACGCGGCCAGGTAGAGCTCGGTCGTGTACTCCCTGACCATCCGGGTCGCCTGCGCCTTGGGACCGAGCGTGCGCAGGGTGTGCGTGACCATTTCCAGCCACCGGCGCGGCACGCCGTCGGCGTCCCGGTCGTAGAACATCGGCGCAACGGACTGGCCGAGCAGGTCATAGAGCGCGGCCGCCTCGACCTCGTCGCGCCGCTGCGAATCGGCCACCGAGTCGGCCGACGGGATGGCCCAGCCGTTCTCCCGGTCGAACCACTCGTCCCACCAGCCGTCGAGCACCGAGACATTGAGCGCGCCATTCAGCGCGGCCTTCATGCCTGACGTGCCGCACGCTTCGAGCGGCCGCAGCGGGTTGTTCAGCCAGATGTCACAGCCCTGCACCAGGGTCCTGGCCAGCGCCATGTCGTAGTCGGGCAGGAACACGATCCGGTGCCTGACCGCCGGATCGTCGGTGAACCGCACCATCTGCTGAATCAAGGCCTTGCCGGGGTCGTCGGCGGGATGGGCCTTGCCGGCGATGACGATCTGCACCGGGCGCTCGGGGTCGAGCAGCAGCTCGGTCAGCCTGGCCGGGTCCCGCAGCATCATCGTGAGCCGTTTGTACGAAGGCACCCGGCGGGCGAACCCGATCGTCAGGATGTTCTCGTCGAGCGCGCCGGAGATCCAGGCCAGCTCGGCGTCCGACGCTCCGCGCTGCTGCCACGATGCCCGCAGCCTGGCCCTGGCCTCGGCGACCAGGCGGGCGCGCAGCGCCTGCCTGATCCCCAGGATCCGGCCGGGGTCGGCGGCGACCAGCTCCCAGGCCGGAGCGTCGTCGGCGAGCCAGTCGGCCGCGCCGGCGTGATGCCCGCCCTGCGCCACGCTGAGGATTTCGGTAGCGACCCAGCTCGGGCCGTGCACGCCGTTGGTGATCGAGCCGATCGGAACCTCCGCGGTGTCGAAGCCGGGCCATAGCCCGGTGAACATCGCCCGGCTCACCTCGCCGTGCAGCTTGCTGACGCCGTTGACCCGCTGGGCCAGTCGCATCCCCATCACGGCCATGTTGAAGACGGCCGGGTCACCGCCTGGATAGGTCTCGGCGCCGAACTCAAGTAGCTGCTCGATCGGCAGGCCGGGCTCGCCGCCGTCCGGGCCGAACTGCTGCCCGATCCGCTCACGGTCGAACCTGTCGATCCCGGCGGGCACCGGAGTGTGCGTCGTGAAGACCGTGCCCGCCCTGGTCAGCTCGACGGCCTCGGCGAAGGACGCGCCGCTGGCCAGGTACTCCCTGATCCGCTCCACGCCGAGGAAGCCGGCGTGGCCCTCGTTGGTGTGGAACACCTCGGGCTGGGGGTGGCCGGTGATCGCGCAGTAGAGCCTGACCGCCCGGACCCCGCCGATGCCGAGCAGCAGCTCCTGGCGCAGCCGGTGATCGCTGCCGCCGCCGTAGAGCCGGTCGGTGACCTCACGGAGCAGCGGGTCGTTGTCCTCGGTGTAGGAGTCGAGCAGCAGCAGCGGGATCCTGCCGACGTCGGCGACCCAGATATGAGCGGCCAGCTCGGCTCCGCCGGGCAGGCCGACCGTGATCCTGGACGGAGCTCCGGCCTCGTCGCGCAGCAGGGTGATCGGCAGGCCGGCCGGGTCCCAGGCCGGATACCGCTCGGCCTGCCAGCCCTCGGCGGACAGCGACTGGGCGAAGTAGCCGTGCCGGTACAGCAGGCCGACGCCGATCAGCGGCACGCCCAGGTCGCTGGCCGACTTCAGGTGGTCGCCGGCCAGGATGCCCAGCCCGCCGGAGTACTGCGGCAGGGCCGCCGTGATCCCGTACTCGGGCGAGAAGTACGCGATCGCCGCCGGGCCGCTGGCGGCGTGGCCGGAGAGCTGATACCAGCGAGGGCCGGTGCGGTACTCGCCGAGCTCGTCGAGCGCCTCACCGAGCCTGCGCAGGAAGTCCTGGTCCGCGGCGAGTTCGGCGAGCCGCTCCAGGGAGACCCTGGCCAGCAGCCCGGCCGGGTCCTGCCGCGAGCTCTCCCACGCCGCCGGGTCGATCTCGGCGAACAGCGCTCTCGTCGGCGCGTGCCACGACCAGCGCAGGTTGAGCATCAGCGTGCGCAGCGGGGCCAGCGGAGCGGGCAGCGCGGGATGGATGGTGAACCGGCGGATTGCTTTCACGGTGAGTGACCCTAATGCGTGGTGAGCGCGACGAGGACCACAACCCCGGACGCGGGCCGCGGCCGGGGCAGTCTCGGCGGCCGGAAACACCCCCCGCGCGCGTGCCGCCCAGCGCGATTGGGTAGCTTTCCGTGGTGATCGGCAGGATCCCCATACTCGATATCCAGCCCGTGGTCGAATGCGGGCATCGGCCGGCCAAGGCAGTCACCCGCGAGAGCGTGCAGGTGTCCGCGACCGTGTTCCGCGAGGGGCACGAGATGCTCGGCGCGGGCGTCGTGCTCCGGGATCCTGCGGGCAAGTGTCACCCGATCGTGACCATGCATGAGCTGGTGCCGGGCACCGACCGGTTCGGCGCCGACGTCGCGCCGACCAGCGAGGGCCTGTGGCACTTCCGGGTGCAGGCCTGGGGCGACCCGATCGCGCACTGGCGGCACGACGCGGCGATCAAGGTGCCGCTCGGCCAGGACGTCGACCTGATGCTCACCGAGGGCGCGCTGTTGTTCGAGCGGGCCGCACGCGCCGCGCGCGAGAGCGGCACGGCGGGCCGGGCGGCCAGCGCCCGCGCGCTGTACCGGACGGTCGCCCTGGCCCTGCGCGGCGGCCAGGCGAGGCCGGTCGACCGGCTCGGCACCGCCTTCACCCCGAAGGTAAGCCGCGCCCTGGCCGAGTTCCCGCTCAGGGAGCTGACCAGCTTCTCGGCCTGGTGCCCGCTGATCGTGCACCGGCAGCGGGCGCTGTTCGGATCCTGGTACGAGCTCTTCCCGCGCTCGGAGGGGGCCAGGGTCGACCCGCTCGGCCGGCGCCCGCCAGTCTCCGGCACGCTGCGCACCGCCGCCGGTCGGCTGGACGCGATCGCGGCGATGGGCTTCGACGTGGTCTACCTGCCGCCCGTGCACCCGATCGGGACCACGGCGCGCAAGGGCAGGAACAACGCGCTGACCGCCGGCCCCGGCGATCCCGGCTCGCCGTGGGCCATCGGCTCGCCCGCCGGCGGCCACGACGCGGTCCACCCCGACCTCGGGACGATCGACGACTTCGACTACTTCGTGGCCAGGGCGGGCGAGCTCGGCATGGAGGTCGCGCTGGACCTCGCGCTCCAGGCGTCGCCCGACCACCCGTGGGTCGCCAAGCACCCGGAGTGGTTCACGACCCGGGCGGACGGCTCGATCGCCTACGCCGAGAACCCGCCGAAGAAGTACCAGGACATCTACCCGCTGAACTTCGACAACGACCTGGAGGGCATCTACGCCGAGGCCCTGCGGGTGGTGCGGCACTGGATCGGCCACGGCGTGACGATCTTCCGCGTCGACAACCCGCACACCAAGCCGCTGCCGTTCTGGGACCGGCTGCTGCGCGAGATCGCCACGACCGACCCGCAGGTGCTCTTCCTGGCCGAGGCGTTCACCAGGCCGGCCATGATGCGCGCGCTCGGGATGATCGGGTTCCACCAGTCCTACACCTATTTCACCTGGCGCAACACCCGCTCAGAACTCACCGAATACATGACCGAACTGGCCGGGCCGGCGGCCGCCTACATGCGCCCCAATTTCTTCGTAAATACCCCGGATATCTTGAGCGGATATCTGCAGCACGCGGACCCGGCCGCCTTCCGGGTCAGGGCCGTGCTGGCCGCGATGCTCGCACCGTCGTGGGGTGTCTACTCGGGCTTTGAGCTATGCGAGAATTCACCCCTAAGACCGGGGAGCGAGGAGTACCTCGATTCCGAGAAATACCAGTACCGGCCGCGGGACTGGGCACTCGCCGAGCGAATGAACCTGGGTATCTCGCCGTTTATTGCGCAACTCAATGCAATCAGGCGATCTCACCCGGCGCTGGCTCGGCTACGGAGCCTGCGATTCCATTTTCCGGACCAGCCAGAGATTCTGTGCTTTTCTAAGACTGCGGGCGCGCCGGACGGCGCCGCCGGCGGCGACACGGTTCTGGTCGTAGTCAATCTCGACCCGCACCAGCCACGCGAGGCCACGGTGTGGCTGGACCGGACCGCCTTCGATATCGATGTCGGCGCGGGACTGCTGGTAACCGACGAGCTGACCGGCGAGTCTTACCGGTGGGGCGAGGCGAACTACGTTCGTCT
>DASPZH010000126.1:0-9235 GCA_035636335.1 Streptosporangiaceae bacterium | reverse complement strand
CGGCGAACCCGGGCGGCGGCCTGATGACCATCCGCCGGATCGTCCGGTTGCCCTGCCAGGTCAGCCTGATGACGGGCTTGGCCGCCCCGGCGATCCACGGGCCGCGGTGATGAGCGCGGAACAGGTTGACCGGCGCCAGGCTCGGCAACGATCCCCAGGTCGAGCTCGCGGTCACCTCGAGCGAGTCCCTGTGCGCCGGGGTCAGCCCGCTGAGCACGGCGTCGAGCGCCGGTCCTGGCACCGCCATCGCCGTTGCCCTGAGCCGGTACGCGCCCGGCCTCCAGGTCGCGAAGATCCTGGCCAGCGGCGGATAGGCGGCCACGTTGCCCAGGCTGGCCGGTGACGGCACCGGCCCGTCGAACGAGAACGCCACCCGCCCGGCCCGCTCGCCCGCGCTGTCCCGCGGTGCCTTCAGGTACCTGGCCACGGTGATCCCCGGGATCGAGACGCCGGCCAGGCCGGCTCCCTGGCCGGCCTGCGCCTCGCCGGTGACGCCCGCGATCGTGACCCGCAGCGTCCTGGTGCGCCCGGGGGGAACCAGCAGCGGCTGCGCGGCGCGGGTGCGGCGCACCGCGCTCGTCACGGTGCCGGTGTCGGTGCGGACCGTCAGCCTGCTCGGCACCAGCCTGGAGGGAACGTCGTCGAGCAGCGTGACGCCGACCGAGTCCGGCAGGACCACCGGGTGGTCGAAGGTGATCTGGACCCACTGCCCGACCGCGGCCGGGTCGGCCTCGGTCCACACGGTGCTCGGGTTGCCGTCGAACACGTTCACCGGGTCGATCTGCGGCCTCTCGGCCAGCCAGGAGCCCGACGACGACGCGGTGACCGAGGCGGCGCCGGTGACCACGGCGACGGTCTGCCGACCGGTGCCGGCGACGGGCAGCAGTTGCCTCGGCGGGCCTCCGGCTCCGCCGAGCGGGTCGTCAGGAGGGTTCTTCTCGGTGGCGGTGTAGGTGTAGGACCCGGTCGCGTCGATCAGCCCGAAGACGTGGTCGGCCCGGCGGTTGCTGTCGGTCACCGCCCAGAGCGCCGGCCTCGCGGGCAGCCGGTCCCCGGCGAGCACCGCCGGCGCGGACGCCGCGAGCACGTGCTGGCCGGTGAGCTGGAGCAGCGCATCGGGGCCGCCGCTCACCAGCACCGTCCTGCTCACCGGCAGGGCGACGGCAGCCGAGGGCGGCCGGGCGGTCTCGGGTCCGGCCGCGAAGATCTCGACCGCCCGGTAGGACGGCAGCGCGTACTGAATCTGCGGGGCGCCTGGATCGGTCTGGGCTCCGGTGATCAGCGGGCCGAACGCCGCGACCCGCCGGAACCCGGAGCTCAGCAGCGCCTGGTGGACGACCTGCGGCGGCACGTAGTCCAGCTCCGCCGAGTTGAGATCATTGCGCACCAGGACGTAGCGGATCCCCGACCGGCGCAGCGTCCCGGCCAGCCCGGCCACCCGCTGGCCGGAGGTGACGGCGGACTCGAGTGACCGCAGCAGCAGCGCCGAGCCCGCTCCGCCGTAGGGCACCAGGCCCTGCGCGACCCACGGAGAGCTCGCGAGCGGCTCGAGCGGATCGTCGACGGGCTCGCCCCACAGGAAGGTTCCGTGCGACTCGGCGGGAACGACGAGCGCGGGGGCGCGCGGCGAGTGCTGCCCCAGGTACCCGGCGGCCTGGCGCCAGTACCGCGGCACCGACCGGAACGACCCGGCGTTCAGCACCTGACCGGAGACCTGCGGGTACGCGAGCCCGAGCAGGACCAGCCCGATGACGGGAGCGGTGATCAGGTGCCACAGCGCACGCGGCGCCGGGTCGGCGGCGAGGGCGGGGCGCCTGGTCCTGAGCACGAGGGCGTGCGCGACGCCGAGCGCCAGCACGACGGCGGCCACCGGCTCGACCTTGTACACGTTGCGCAGCGGGGCGGCGGCGCCGTTCAGCAACGCCTCGACCGGCTGGTGGAACGGCCCGCCGAGCGGCCCCGGATACCCGGCCAGCGCGACCAGCGCGGCGAGGCCGAGCGACAGTCGCAGCCAGCTTCCGCCGGGCAGGTCCCTGCGCGCCAGGCCGAGCAGCCCGGTCGCCGACGCGAGCGCCGACGCCAGGATCGCGACCGGGAAGGCGACCATCACCCAGCCGGCCCGCAGCCACGGCTGGCCCAGGTTCAGGTATGCCGTCCAGTTTCCCGCCCCGCGCAGGAAAGCGGCCGCCGACATCGTCCCCGTGGTCGTCGCCGACTGCTCCACGTAGGGCAGGAAGTCGAACGAGTACTTCGCCTGGAGCAGCAGCGGCACCAGCCACCAGGCCGTGGCGAGCGCCACCGCGCCCGCCCACAGGGCGGCGAGAGCGGCCCGCCGGCGGCCGCTCAGTTGAGTCGCGATGAACAGGGCGGGCAGCAGCAGCACGTCGAGCGTGGACGTGGCGTTGACGCCGCCCATGAACAGCACCGCCACCCCGGATCTGGCCGCCGCCCGCGGCAGCGAGCCGCTTCGGGCCGCGTTCGCCAGCGGAAGCACCGCCCACGGCACGAGCAGCCCGGGCAGTACCCCAGCGGACGTGGAGCCGATCACGATCGTGAAGGTCGGCCAGAGCGCGAAGGCCAGCCCGGCGACAATCCTTGACCGGTCGGTTCCGATCCGCACCGCCTCCGCCAGCTTGACCACGCCGGCGAATCCGACGGCCATCAGCAGTGACAGCCAGAGCCGCTCGGTGAGCCAGACCGGGACCCGCAGCAGTTCCCCGGCCAGGTAGAACGGGGCCATCGGGAACGCGTAGCCGATGTACTGGTCCTGCAGGGTGCCGAACCACTCCTGCGGGTTCCACAGGTGCCACAGCCGCGGGTAGAACCCGGCCGGGTCGATGTCCACGCCGAGCTTGGTGTCGAAGAAGATCTGCCCGCGTGAGTTGGCGATCAGGATGACCAGGGCGACGAGCCAGACGCCGACGGCGCACCGCGCGGTACGCCCGATGCCGCGGGCCGCCTGGCCGCCGCCGATGCTGCCGGTCAGCGAACTCAGCGGGCCAGGCGTCCGGTGGTGTGCGCCGGCCGCCCGCGCGAGCGTCATCCGGTCCGCCGCAGGATCAGCAGCAGGTTCCAGGTCGCGATCTCGCGCAGCCCGGGGACCAGCACGAGCGGCCGGCACCAGCCCGGGTAGTACCGCGGTCGCGCCGAGAGCACCTCGACGTCGGCCCGGCCGCTCGTCATCCGCAGCACCTGGCCGATGTGCAGCGGGAACAAGCTGGTGCCGACCCGGTTCTTCGGCAGCCTGCCGTGCTTGCGCTGGTATCTGCGCTCGGCCAGCCCCGCGCCCAGGTAGTGCCAGGGCGACATCTCGTGGCCGCCCCACGGCGAGTACCAGTTGGTAAAGGACAGGTAGATGAGCCCGCCCGGCCTGGTTGCCCGAACCATCTCCTCGATCAGGCCGTTCGGGTCCCTGACGTGCTCGAGCACGTTCGACGACACGCAGACGTCGGCGCCGCCGTCGCGGACCGGCAGCCAGTAGCCGTCGGCGAGGACCGCGCCGGGCGGTGTCTCGCCCCGGCTCATCATCTCGCCGGCGTCCAGCTCGAACAGGTAGCAGTGCGCGCCTCGGGACCTGAACTCCGCCGTGAAGTAGCCCGCGCCGCCGCCGATGTCGAGTACCGTCCGGCCCTTGACCGACGTGAACCCGGCGAGCTGGCTCGCCGCGTCCTGCGCCAGTGCCGCGTAGAAGCCGTCGGGATCCGCCTGCTCGCGTAGGAAAAGGCGGAACAGGCGGACGGACCTCAACATGCGACGGCTCCCTCAGGTGCATGGTCCCCGCTCCGCGTCGTCGCGGCCGCGGCCTGGCGAATGTGCCGCAGCGGCGGCAGGGATACATGCTACTTTTCAGTAGCTACCGATTATCAGCCTAGCTGTGACTTTCACAGTGCTAGTCGTGATTCGATCCGCAATATTGCCCGACGTGCCAGCCGGATCACGACCGGTTTAGCCGACCCGGGAGGTCAGGGACCGTGACAACGCGGCGATTCCCGGCGGGGGTGCTGTTCGACGGGGGCCACGGAACGAGCCCTTGGGGATGAGTCAGGGAAGGCACATAGTCTTCGTTGCCTGGCGGGATCTCGCGAACAGGGACGCGGGCGGTTCCGAGCTCCTCGTGGACCGGCTCGCGCAGGGCCTGACGGAGCGCGGAGACCGGGTGACGCTGCTGTGCGGCGGCGCCACCGGCGAGCGGCCCTACGAGGTGCGGCGCAGCGGCGGCACCTACACCCAGTTCGCCCGGGCGCCGTTCGCGTTCTGGCGGCATCTGCGCGACTGCGACCTGGTGGTCGAGGTCTGCAACGGCATGCCGTACCTCGCGCCGCTGTGGACCAGGCGGCCCGTCGTCTGCCTGGTCAACCACGTGCACACCGAGCTGTGGCGGCTGCGCTTCCCCGAGCCGGTCGCGGCGCTCGGGAAGCTGACCGAGTCGGCGGTCATGCCGTGGGTGCACCGCGACAACTTGTTCCTCACCGTTTCCGCCTCGACGTTCGCCGCGCTGCAGGAGATCGGTGTCGACACCGACCGGATCAGGCTCATCTGCAACGGCGTCGAGCCCGGGCCGCCGCCCGCGCCGCGCTCGCCCGAGCCGCTGTTCCTCGCGCTCGGCCGGCTCGCCGGGTACAAGCGGATCGACATCCTGCTCCGCCTCTGGGACCGGGTCAGGCACGTGACCGGCGGGCGGCTCGTGATCGCCGGGGACGGGCCCGAGCGGGACCGGCTCGCGGCCCTCGCCGGCCCCGGCGTCGAGTTCACCGGACGGGTGTCGGAGGAGGAGAAGCACAGGCTGCTGTCGGCCGCCTGGCTGCTGCTGCACCCGGCCAGCATCGAGGGGTGGGGGATCGTCGTCGCCGAGGCGGCGGTCCGCGGCACCCCGGCGGTCGGGTTCAGCGTGCCCGGGCTCAGGGACTCGGTCGTGCACAACGAGACCGGAGTGCTCGTCCGCACCGAGGGCGAGTTCGCCTCGACCTGGGCGTCGCTCGCGATCGACGGCAGGAAGCGGCACGCCATGGGCCGCGCGGCGCGCGAGCGGGCCATGCGGCTGCACTGGTCGGCCGCCGTCGACGGCTTCTCGCTGGTTGCCGACGAGGCGCTGGCGAGGGTCAGGGTCGCCGAGCGGGCCAGGCGCGCCGCCGACACCGTCGCCGACGAGCCGGCGCTCGCCGAGCCCGCGGCCGGCTACCTGCCGCAGGCTTCCGGCGCCGCCCCGTCGGAGCATCTGTGAGCCCGCGCGCGCCCGCCCGGGACCCGCTCGCTGGCGGCTCGCTGCTCACGTTCTACGAGGACCCGGCCGTGCCGGCCAGTTCGGGGCCCGACCGGGCGCGCCGCCAGGCCGAGATGCTCGCCGAGGTGCTCGCGACGATGCCCGCGCCGGCCAGCATCCTGGACGTCGGGTGCGGCGACGGCTTCGCCACCAGCATGGCGGCGGGGCGCAACCGCGCTCACAACTTCGCCGGGCTCGACTGGTCGGCTCCCTCGCTGGCGCAGGCCGCGGGGCGCGGCGTCGCCGTGCTCAGGGCCGGGCTCGACACCCCCCTGCCGATCAGGTCCGAGAGCGTCGACGTCGTCGTGATGAGCGAGGTGATCGAGCATCTCGTCGACACCGACTCGGCCGTCGAGGAGGCCTGCCGGGTGCTCAAGCCGGGCGGCTCGCTGCTGCTCTCCACGCCCAACCTCGCGGCCTGGTACAACCGGGGCCTGCTGGCGTTCGGCATCCAACCGGTGTTCTCCGAGGTCAGCCTGCGCTCGGTGTTCGGCAGGCCGGGCCGCCAGGTCGCCGGGCACCTGCACATGTTCACGCGCCGCGCCCTGGTCGACTTCCTCGCGGCCTACGGGCTGGACTGCGTGCGCGTGTCGGGCGCCACGTACCACGACGTGCCCGCCGTGCTGCGCCCGCTCGACCGGCTGTTCTGTCACTGGCCGTCGGCGGCCTCGATCCTGCTCGTGCGGGCACGCAAGGCGTGATGTTGCACAGGCTCGCGCAACGGGCCCGGCCGCAACCCAGGCCGGCCCCGGCGACTCCCGCGACCGCCCCGCCCCCCGACCGCCCCGCCCCCGGCGGTCCCGCCTCCGACCACGTCACCGCGGCCCGCCGCCTGTGGCCGTGCGCCTGGCCGGCCGCGACCGGCCTCGTGCTGGGTCTGCTCGCCCTGGGCCCGGCGCTGGCCAGAGGGTTCGTGCTGTCCTACGACATGGTCTTCGTCCCCGCGCCGCCGGTCGGCTACGCCGATCTCGGACTCGGCGGCGGCCCGGCCCGCGCGGTTCCCAGCGACCTGGTCGTCGCCCTCGCCGCCCGGATCATCCCGGCGGAGCTCGTTGAAAAACTGATCTTGATTGCGATCTTCGTGCTGGCCTGCTCCGGCGCGGCGGCGCTGCTGGCGGCCGGCTGGCCTCGGGGCGGGGCCGGCAGTGGCAGGCCGCCGCTGGCCGCGCCGCTGGTCGCCGGGATCTGCTACTGCTGGAACCCGTTCGTCGCCGAGCGGCTGATCATGGGCCAGTGGGCGATGCTGCTCGGCTACGCGGGGCTGCCGTGGGTGCTGCGGGAGATCCGCGGTCGCGAGGGCCGGACCAGCCCATGGCGGCTGGCCGCGGCGATCTGCCCGGCCGCGGTGGGCGGATTCGCCGCGATGTCGATTACCGCCCTCGCCGCCGTTCCGGTCGCCCTGTGCGGCGCGAGCTCGTGGCCGGACCGGACCCGCAGGCTGGGGACCACGCTGGCCGTGCTCGCCGTGGCCAGCCTGCCGTGGGTCATCCCGTCGCTGCTCAACCCGGTGCACACCGACCCTGCCGGCGCGGCCGCGTTCACGGCGCGGGCCGACACCCCGTTCGGCGCCCTCGGCAGCCTGCTGCTGCTCGGCGGCATCTGGAACGCGCAGGCGGTTCCCGCGGGCTACGGCGGCCCGGCGGCCGCGTGCTGGCTCGCCGTCGTGGCTATCGCCGGCGCCGGCTACCTGGTTGCCGCCAGGAGCAGGCGGATCTGCCCCGGCGCGGGAGTCGCCGCCGTCCTCGGCCTCGGCGTCGCGGCGCTCGGGCTGACCGCGCCGACGGTGGCGGCACTGCGCGCGGCGATCGCGTTCTGGCCGGGATTCGCGCTGCTTCGAGACGGCCAGCAGTTCGTCGCGCCTGCCGCCCTGGCCGTGTCCGTCGGCCTGGGCGCGGGCGTCGGCGGGCTGATCGCCGCGGCCCGCGCCCCCGGCAGTACCCGGCTGGTCCGCGGCCCGCGGTCCGCGGCCGGTCCGGCCGCCGTGCTCGGAGCGCTCGCGCTGGTGGCACCCGTCGTCGCGCTGCCCGGGCTGGCCTGGGGAGCCGCGGGACGGCTCCACGCGGTGCGATACCCGGCCGACTGGCTGACAGCACGCCGGCTCATCGACGGCGACCCGCACGCCGGGTCGGCTCTGTTGCTGCCGTGGGCGCAGTACCGGCGCTACCCGTGGAACCACGGCGAGGCCGTGTTCGACCCCTGGCCACGGTTCATAGCCAGGCCGATGATCTGGAACGATGCGTTGCAGGTCGGACACACGACGGTGGCGGCGGAGAGCCAGCGAGCACGCCGGCTCGGCCCGGTGGTCACCTCGGGGGTGCCCATGACGGCCGCGCTCGCCGCTTCCGGCGTCCGGTACGTGATCGTCGACGCCGGGCCGCTGCTCAGGCGCGATCGCGAACGCCGCGGACGGCTCCCTGACCGCGCCCGGCTGCCCGGCGCCCGGGTCGTGCTGGCCAGCGGTGACCTGGTGGTGTTCCGCCTGCCCGCGCGATCCGGCCTGCGGACCTGATCCAGCCTGCCCACGTGACCCGGGCATCACGGGCACGGACACGGGCATCACGGGAGCCGTATTGCCGCGGACGTCACTATTACGTATCAGCCTGGCGGGCCCTGGTGACATTCCCTATGCTTAGGGGCCAAGACGCCCGGATCTGGTGCGGGTCCGGCAAGGAGGAGTTTCGTGACTCGACTAGGACTGCTGGTGATATCCGTCGTGGCCGGTGCCGCCCTGGCATTCGCGCTGGCGTTCACGGTCACGAGCGTGCTGACCAGCTCCAACGAGAGCCCGGTCAACCAGCAGCTTTTCAACTACGGGACGCGTTAGCCGACGGGCGGTCAGGTGCCGCCAGAGAGCTCGGCGGCCATGATCGCGCCGAGTTCCCAGCACGCTTCGAGATCTGACTTACTCGGTTGGCTCGTGACGCACACCGGCGGCCTGACCTGCTGCCAGGCCAGCCCGGTGGCGATCGCCTCGACCGCCCTCACCGCTCCCGTCGTGTCGCTGGCCCCATGCACGTACAGGCCATACGGTCGGCGCTGCGTCGCCTCAAGGCACGGGTAGTAGATGCCGTCGAAAAAGTGTTTCAGTGCGCCGGACATGTAACCGATGTTGGCCGGCGTGCCGAGCAGGTAACCGTCGGCGTCGAGCACCTGCACGGCGCCGGCGGTCAGCGCGGGCGCCACCGCCACCTCGACGTCCTCGATCTCCTCGGTGCGCGCCCCGGCGAGCACGGACTCGAACATGGCCTGCATCGCCGGCGACGGCGTGTGGTGCACGAGCAGCAGGCGGCGCATGTCCCGGGAGCATAACCGGATCGCGCGCCAGTCGCCCCGTTCCTCCCTCCGCACCGGCGTTACCGGCGGCGAGCACCGTGCGTTCCTTGCTCCAGGGTCGGCCCAGATCTTAGACTGCACATTCAGTCAACTCCGCTAGGGGAGCTAGTCATGGCCGATAGACAGGCCTCGCACGACGACCGAACCGCACCGCAACCCGCATCCGCGAGCCCGGCGCCCGGCACGCCAGAGAACGCGCCGGAGACACCACGCGGCAGCACCAAGCCGTCGGGCCGCCCGAGCCTGGCCGAGATCATCGGCGAGCAGGAGCGCATCTTCATCGACCGCCAGCCCGAGTCCGCCCGGCTGGCCGTGCAGGCGCGCGAGGCGCTCACCGGGGGCGTGACCTCGAGCTGGCAGATCTCGCGCCCGCAGCCGGTCTGGCTCAGCCACGGCAGCGGCTCGAAGCTCTACGACGTCGACGGGAACGAGTACGTCGACATGCACGGCGGCTACGGCGTCTCGCTCGCCGGGCACGGCCACCCGGCGATCGTCGCTGCGGTTCAGCACCAGGTCACCAGGGGCACCCACTTCGCCCAGCCGACCCGCGACGCGCTCGCCGTGGCCAGGGAACTCTCCCGCCGCTTCGGCCTGCCGCTGTGGCGGTTCGCGAACTCGGGCACCGAGGCGACGATGGAAGCC
>DASPZH010000125.1:0-5482 GCA_035636335.1 Streptosporangiaceae bacterium | reverse complement strand
CGGGCGGCAGACCGGCGTCGCGCTCGCGGCCCGGCCGCCGGCCGAGCCGATCATGGAGGCGATCGCGAACGCGGTGCTCGAGCCGTACGCCGCCGCGGAGCGGCCGCCCGACCGCGACTGGATCGACGGCATCCGCCTGGTGTGCAGGTCGCCCGCGCTGCAGGGCGAGTACCTGAGAACGCAGTACGCGACGCAGCAGGCGCTGGCCCAGGCCATCGCGGTGCGGACCGGGGCCGACCCGGCCGACATGCTTCCCGCGATCCTGGCCGGCGCGGTCGCGGCCGCGACGCAGGTTGCCATCGACCGCTGGCTGCACGCCGACCCCCCGGCCGCCCTGGCCCCGCTGGTCAGGCGCGCGCTTAACCTGATTCCCGGCCCGGTCGCCCCGCGTCACGCTGAGCGCGAACTCACTTGCCACCGGCCGCCGCACCTCCGATCCTGACTCAGGCCCGACCGCTATCCTCGACCCCCCGAATGAGTGACCGTGCTGATCCGCCTGCTCCGCGACTACCTGCGGCCTTACCACAGGGACCTGTCGTTCGTCGTGGTACTCCAGGTCGTCCAGACGCTCGCGACCCTGTACCTGCCGACGCTCAACGCCGACATCATCGACAACGGCGTGATCACCGGGGACATGCGCTACATCTGGCGGACCGGCGCCGTCATGGTCGTCGTGGCGCTGGCGCAGATCGTCTGCGCGATCGGCGCGGTCTACTTCGGCGCCAGGACGGCGATGGCGCTCGGCAGGGACATCAGGCTCGGAATCTTCCGCCGGGTGCAGGACTTCTCGGCCATGCAGGTCGGCCACTTCGGGACGCCGTCGCTGATCACCAGGAACACCAACGACGTCCAGCAGGTGCAGATGCTGGCCCTGATGACGTTCACGCTGATGGTAGCCGCGCCGATCATGTGCTTCGGCGGGATCATCCTGGCTCTCAACCAGGACGTGCGGCTGTCGGCGCTGCTCCTGGTCGCCGTTCCCGCACTCGGCGTCATCGTCACGCTGATCATCTCCCGGATGCGGCCGCTGTTCAGGCAGATGCAGGTGCGGCTCGACGAGATCGGCAGGATCCTGCGCGAGCAGATCGCCGGCGTGCGCGTGATCAGGGCGTTCGTGAGGGACCACCAGGAGCGGGACAGGTTCGCCGTGGCGAGCACGGACCTGTACGACGTGTCGCTCGGCACCGGCAGGCTGATGGCAGTGATGTTCCCCGCCGTGATGCTGGTGCTGAACTTCTCCAGCATCGCGGTGCTGTGGTTCGGCGGCCACCTGGTCGCCGACGGCAGCATGCCGATCGGCGCGCTGACCGCGTTCCTCACCTACCTCATGCAGATCCTGATGTCGGTGATGATGGCGACGTTCATGTTCGTGATGGTGCCCAGGGCCGAGGTCTGCGCCGAGCGGATCGTCGAGGTGCTGGACGCCGAGCCCGACGTGGTGCCCCCCGCCGAGCCCGCCGGAATCGGCGCCGCGCGCGGCCGGCTGGAGCTGCGCGCGGTGGAGTTCCGCTACCCGGGCGCGCAGCAGCCGGTGCTGCACGACATCAGCCTGACCGCTGAGCCCGGCCAGGTGACGGCGATCATCGGCGGGACGGGCAGCGGCAAGACGACCCTGGTGAACCTGGTGCCGCGGCTGTTCGACGCGACGGGCGGCGCCGTCCTCGTCGACGGCGTCGACGTCCGCGCGCTCGACCCGGCCGTGCTGTCCGGCCTGATCGGCCTGGTCCCGCAGCGGCCCTACCTGTTCTCCGGCACGGTGGCGTCCAACCTGCGGTACGGGCGGCCCGAGGCCACCGATGCCGAGTTGTGGCGGGCGCTAGAGATCGCGCAGGGCCGCGACTTCGTCGCGCAGATGCAGGGCGGGCTCGACGCCGCGATCGCCCAGGGCGGCACGAACGTCTCAGGCGGACAGCGGCAGCGGCTGGCGATCGCCAGGGCCATCGTGCACCGGCCCGAGATCTACCTGTTCGACGACTCGTTCTCGGCGCTCGACTACGCCACCGACGCAGCGCTGCGGGCCGCGCTCGCGCGCGAGACAGCCGAGGCGACGGTACTGATCGTCGCGCAGCGGGTCGCCACGATCAGGCACGCCGACAAGATCATCGTGCTGGAGGCGGGCCGGATCGTCGCCTCGGGCACTCACGACGAGCTGATGCGCGCCGACGAAACCTACCGGGAGATCGTGCTCTCCCAGCTCACCGAGCAGGAGGCAGCATGAGCGAGTCGCAGGGGCGCGGCAGCGTCTGGACTGAGGAGCGAGGCACGAGTGACGAGGGAAGGCGTTGCCTCGCAGCGCCCCGGAGGCGAGCGGGAGACGCAGCATGAGCGAGCAGTGCGTGCCTTCGAGGCGACCGGGAGACGCAGCATGAGCTCCGAGGTGAAGGCGCCTGCCGTCCAGCTCGGGCCGGGGGAGCGGCCCACGCCGCGGCGGGGTCCTGGTCCGGCGCCCGGGTTCGGGCCAGGCGGTGGCGGGCCGGCCAGGTTCATGGGCGGCATGTCGACCGAGAAGGCGCTGAACTTCGGCGCGTCCAGCCGCCGGCTGCTGCGGATGCTCGCGCCGCAGCGCGCCAGGATCGTGACCGCCCTGGTCATGGGCGTGGTCGGCGTGACGCTGTCGGTGCTGGGGCCCAAGCTGCTCGGCGACGTCACCAACCTGATCTTCACCGGCGTCATCGGCAGCAGGATCCCGGCGGGCGTCACCAAGGTGGAGATGGTCGCCAGGCTGCACGCCGAGGGCCAGGGCACCCAGGCGGCGATGCTCAGCGCGCTGCACCTGGTTCCCGGCCAGGGGGTGAACTTCGACCAGGTCGGCAGGACGCTGGCGTGGGTGGCCCTGGTCTACGCCGGAGCGGCCGTCTGCGGCACGTTCCAGGGCCGGGTCGTCGCCCGCATTGTGCAACGCGCCATCTTCGGCATGCGCGAGCAGGTACAGGCCAAGCTGGCGCGGCTGCCGCTCAGCTACTTCGACCGGCAGCCGCGCGGCGAGATACTCAGCCGGGTCACCAACGACATCGACAACCTGGCCCAGTCGCTGCAGCAGAGCCTCAGCCAGATGGTGACCTCGGTGCTGACGATCGTCGGCGTGCTCGCGGCGATGATCTGGATCTCCTGGCTCCTCGCGCTCATCGCGCTGGTCACCGTGCCGGCCTCGATCCTGATTGTGACGAGGATCGGCAAGCGGGCGCAGCCGCAGTTCGTCAGGCAGTGGTCGACGACCGGCAGGCTCAACGCGCACATCGAGGAGAACTTCACCGGCCACACGCTGGTCAAGGCCTTCGGCCAGACCGAGTCCTCGCTGGCCACGTTCACCGAGCAGAACGAGAAGCTGTTCCACTCCAGCTTCCGCGCGCAGTTCATCTCGGGCACGATCCAGCCCGCGATGATGTTCATCGGCAACCTGAACTACGTGCTCGTCGCGGTCGTCGGCGCGCTCCGGGTGGCGTCGGGGGCGCTGTCGCTGGGCGGCGTGCAGGCGTTCATCCAGTACTCGCGGCAGTTCAGCCAGCCGCTCACCCAGGTCGCCAGCATGGCCAACCTGCTCCAGTCGGGCGTGGCCTCCGCCGAGCGGGTGTTCGCCCTGCTCGACGCCGACGAGCAGGGGGCCGACCCGGAGGTCCCCGCCCGGCCGGAGGCGGTGCGCGGCCGGGTGCGGTTCGACGACGTCTCGTTCCGCTACTTCCCCGACGCCCCGCTGATCGAGCACCTGTCGCTGGCCGTCGAGCCCGGGCAGACCGTCGCGATCGTCGGGCCGACGGGCGCGGGCAAGACCACCCTGGTGAACCTGCTGATGCGGTTCTACGAGGTCGACGGCGGCACGATCACCCTGGACGGGGTCAACATCGCCGACATGAGCCGGGAGGAACTGCGGTCGCTGACCGGCATGGTGCTCCAGGACGCGTGGCTGTTCGGCGGCACGATCGCGGACAACATCGCCTACGGCGCCGACTCGCCGAGTCGAGCGGACATCATCGACGCGGCGAGGGCGACCTACGTGGACCGTTTCGTTCAAATGCTTCCAGATGGTTATGAAACGGTCATTGACGAAGAGGGCTCGAATGTCAGCATGGGGGAGCGGCAGCTGATCACGATCGCCCGCGCGTTCCTGGCCCGGCCGGCCATCCTGATCCTGGACGAGGCGACCAGCTCGGTGGACACCAGGACCGAGGTGCTGATCCAGCGGGCCATGAACTCGCTTCGCCAGGGCCGGACCAGCTTCGTCATCGCGCACCGGCTGTCCACGATCCGGGACGCGGACACGATCCTGGTCATGGAGAACGGCCAGATCGTCGAGCAGGGCACGCACGACGGCCTGCTCGCCGCCGGCGGAGCATACGCCAGGCTCTACGCGGCCCAGTTCGCCCAGGCCATGGCGGAAGTCGACGCCACGGCCTGACGCGCCTTTCCATGATCGTGGTGGATTGACGTCACGTAGACCGGTCGATCAGCCACGGTCATGAGATAGTGCTCGCGAACCGGACCGGCATGTGCTTGATCCCGTTGATGAAGTTGGACCGCAGCCTGCTGACCTGCCCGTCCAGTGCGATGCCCGGCATCCGCCCGGCCAGCGCCCGCAGCAGCACCCGCAGCTCAAGCGCCGCGAGATGCTTGCCGAGGCAGAAGTGCGGTCCGCCGCCGCCGAAGCCGACATGCGGGTTGGGGTCGCGGCCGATGTCGAACCGGTCCGGGGCAGCGAAGATGTCCTCGTCACGGTTGGCCGACGCGTAGAACACCACGACCTTGTCGCCCTCGGCGATCCGCTGGCGGCCTAGTTCGGTGTCGCGCACGGCGGTGCGGCGGAACATGTTCACCGGGCTGACCCAGCGGACGACCTCCTCGGCGGCGCTCGCAGCCAGCGACGGGTCGGCGACCAGCCGCCGCCACTGGCCGGGATGGGAGAAGAACGCCAGCATGCCGCCCGAGGCCGCGTTGCGCGTGGTCTCGTTGCCCGCCACCGTCAGCAGCAGGAAGAAGATGTCGAACTCGTCGTCGGTCAGCACCGCGCCCGACTCGTCCGGCTGCAGCAACAGCGTCACGATGTCGTCGGCCGGCTGTGCCCCGCGGCGCGCCGCCAGGTCGCCCGCGTAGGCGTAGATCTCCAGCGCCGCGGCGTGCTGCAGGCGCTGCCCGGTCGGCGACTGGAACTCCGGGTCGTCGGCGCCGACAAGCTGGTTCGACAGCTCGTAGATCCTGGCGCGGTCCCGCGGCGGCGCACCCATGAGCTCGCAGATCACCTGCAGCGGCAGCGGCGCGGCGATCTCGGTGACGAAGTCGGCGGCGCCACGCTCGCGCACCCCGTCGATCAGCTCGTGGCAGACCTGGGTGACGTGCTCCTCCAGCCGCCCGATCATGCGCGGCGTGAACCCGCGGTTAACGAACGCCCGCTGCCTGGTGTGCTGCGGCGGGTCCATGTTCAGCATCATCAGCCGCTGCATCGCGGCCTGCGGCTCGGGAACCTCGCCGAAGACCACCAGGCGGCGGGCCG